>JAJXAL010000128.1:0-9089 GCA_021628325.1 Segatella copri
TTGTAATTAGCCCCTTATAATCAACCATAACTACTTACAACCAACCATATCTAAAGCCTTGATTTTCAATACTCTTTGATTTTTAACACTTTCTGAGTGCTTTTTGGCAGTTCCCGATTTTCCACATATTTTTGCAGCGTATTTCTACCGTGGAGAATTTGCGGAGCTTTTATTTTGTCATATCGTGAACGTAGTTGACAAGGGTTTACGAGTGGTTACGATGAAGGACAAAATTGAAGCTGATAGGCAAAAAGCGTTATATCGTGGACTGGGTTGACAAAGGTTGTCAATGGTTCACTTCCGTTTACTCCATCGGTGGAATACTCAAAGTATGTAGAACATAGCAATATCAAAGAGTATGAGACCGACAAGAAAATGTGAATTTTGTGGCAAGACATTCGTATCAAGGAGCGGTATGCAGAAATACTGTTCCGAGGAATGCCAGGCAGAGGCAAAACGTCTTAGGAAGAAAAAACAGCAGGACTTGATTAACGGCATTGAGCCAATCATGGATCTGCAACATCAGGAGTATCTTACCTTCTCCAAAGCAGCCATTCTGATGGGATGCACCCGACAGTATATCTACAAACTTGTGGCTAATGGCAAGTTAAAGGCATCAAGATTGAGCAGCAGAATGGCATTCGTTAGAAAGACTGATATAGAGAAGATGTTTGAGGGTAATCCCTACAAGCGTGTGATTCCTGCCAGCAAGAGCAAGCCCAGTAAAAAGGCAAAAACAGAAAAGCCAACGCAAAAGCAGGAGCCGACAAAAGGGAAAGAGGAGAATGAGGTACTTGACTATTATTCGGGTGAAGAAGTGATGTCCATTTATAAGGTCAAGAAGTCTTGGCTCTACACCTCTGCCAAGCGCAACCAGATACCGATGTGCCGTATCGCTGGCAAGAACTATTACAGCAAACGGCATATTGACGAGTTCTTCGGTACAGCCGTTGACCTCAACAGTATCACGGAATGGGTGACTGCTGATGAGGTGGAGACAGCCTTTTCTATGAGCAAATCTGCACTTCGGGCATATGCCTACCGCCATAAGATACCGACCAAACGTGAGTATGGTCGCACCTATTATTCCAAGGAACATCTTGAAGAACTTCGCAGGACTGACCTCATGAACGATGACAACTATTATACCACAGAACAGGTGCAGCAGTTGTATGGTCTGACAAGTGCCAACATCTGCCATATCGTGAGAGTTCACCATATCAGTAAGGTAAAAGTGGGTGTAAAGAATCTGCTTTTGAAGGTGGATGTGGAGCGAGCAATGGAAGAAAGAGCAGCAAAAGGACTGTGATTTCAAATGATTTCATCATTATCCATCAATGACTGCAAATAATGGGAGTCACGGAAGTATCATTCAGTTATTTTGCAGCCGTGAAGAGACACTTCACCATGAATAATCATCAATAATACATATCAGTTATGAGCAACATTTGCAAGACCGTATCATTGCGTACACGCAAAATCAAGGACGGACACATGCTGTCCTATTATCTTGACTATTATCCAGGCTATCGTGACGAGAGCACGATGAAAGTCATCCGCCATGAGTCACTTGGCATCTACATCTATGCCAAGCCGAAGAACCAGACGGAACAGAAGTATAACCTCAACCTTACGGCAAGAGCCGAGGCGATACGCTGCCGTCGCTTCGAGGCTATCGTCAACGAGCGTTACGATTTCTTCGACAAGGAGAAGATGAAAGGCGATTTCCTTGCCTACTTCAAGAGACTGGCAGACAAGAAGAACTCCAAGTGGCAACACGTCTATATGCACTTTTGTACCTTCACGCAAGGCAAGTGTACCTTCGGGGAGATAAACGTGGACTTGTGCAACAGATTTCGTGAGTATCTGCTGACAGCACCACAGGGACTGCATAAGAACAGAAAGCTACATATAAACTCAGCAGCCAACTACTGGTCAACTTTCCGTGCTTCAATCCACACAGCCTATCGTGACCGCAAGATAAAGGAGAACCCGAACGGTTTCTTGGAGCGTATCGAGACAATCCCGACTGACAAGGAGCATCTTTCACAGGACGAGGTTATCCGCTTAGCATCCACGCCTTGCTCCGCCCCAGCATTGAAGCGAGCCTTCCTGTTCTCTTGTCTAACGGCATTGCGAAAGAGCGACATTAAGAAACTCACTTGGGAGGAAATACAGCCATACGGCAGCGATGGTGTGATGTATGTCACCACACGAATGCAGAAGACAAAAGACATCGTGCATAACCCAATCAGTGAGGAAGCCTTGGAACTGATAGGCTATTCACCAGAGAAACGAGGCAAGGTGTTCCCTGACTTCAAGGACTCCATGACACAGGCTCCGCTGAAGAACTGGCTGAAAGATGCAGGGATTACCAAGCATATATCCTATCATTGCTCACGCCACAGCTTTGCCTGTCTCCAGTTAGACGCAGGGACAAGCATAGCGGTTGTGCAGCGTTATCTTGGTCACAAGAACGTGGCAACAACAGAGGTGTATGCCAAGATTTCCGATGCACAAAAGCGTGCTTCGGTTGGCTGTATCACCTTGAAGAAGTAACCATTTGACAATAACACGCAGAAAAGGACTGTTGGAATGATAGTGTTCCAATAGTCCTTTCCTCGTTTTGTTGGTTCTATTTACTGTCGTGGATAGAACCAATTCGACAAATACATTCCAATTCCTGTTGATATTAAAGAGGAACTGCAAATATCCCTTTTCTTCATCCTTACCTTTGTGGTCAGCAATCAGCAACAACTGACGCTAACGAGCAGTTTCAAGTATGATTCAGAGTATGATATCATATTAGAACGCTAATAAAGCGTAAAAGAAAGAGTGCCAGAGAACGTTAATGCGGTTTTTACATGCTTCTGCATCTAACTTTGTGGAAGTTTTTGAACGAATAACAATAAAACGAATACAATAATGATAGAAAACAAGACAACTTCAGATTGTACCATCTACGCTTTTGTTGGTACTGCAATTCTCGCCATCTCTCTTGTCGTGGCTATGTATGTAGGCAATGACTTTCACCAAAGTCTGTTTGTCGAGTCAATCATCTTTGTAGGAAGCAACATCCTGCTTTGGGCGATATTCATTTCCATGGTGAATTATCCCTATGAACTGATGACCATTGGTAGCAACAGCAAAACAAAGAAAAGCGTTGTAGAAGCAGAGCATGCAACAGAACAAGAACAGCCAAAGCAAACATTACCACAAACAGAGTCAGCACAATACAGCCATGAGGACTATGCCAAGTGTGTAGAGGCACAAGAAAAAGAAGCGCAGGAGGAAAAGGAAAAACGAACGAGAGCCGTACTTGACTATGTGCATCGTACCATGTCAAGGTTTCTGTATGAGGAAGATTTGTACAAGGTAATTGAGGCTGTCAAGGAATGGAGCAACGACTCCAACTATACCCCGATAGCAATAAACCATTTCAAGGAGACGGTTGAGAATATCCCTTTAAGGCACTTCGTGTGGAATATCGCAGAGCGTTTGGGTAAGCGTGATTACACAATGGCAATGCGAATAGCTTTTATCAAGGCATTGTTCCCCAAACCGTTTGAAGGCTTGGACTACAGCACATTGAAGAACCTCAAAGCACCATGCTCCAATGATATAATCCCTATTGACGAGCCTGCCAATGGTGGATATGATTTCCATGATGTGACGGAGGAAAATCCCGAATAATCCCCATTGTTGGAGTTATTCCTTCGTGAATGACAAATGACTGTCACGGATGGGAGTAACGGAAACATCATTCTGTTCCTTTGCACCAGTTATTAACAAAGTATCAGAATGAATAAGGAATTAACTTTCAACGACCTTCCAATGGTCGTTGCCCAGCTTCGGGATGAAGTGGTGGGCATGAAGCAGATGATCATCAATCTGCAATCACAGAACAAGCCACACAAGGCGAACACGCACATACCTATGAGTGTGGAGGAAGCATCGGCATATCTCAAAATGCCGATGGCAACTCTCTACATGAAACTTGGAAACGGCAGCATTCCTGCCACCAAGCCTGGCAAGCGTTACTGCCTTTATCAGGATGAACTTGACAAGTGGCTGGAGACAAACCGCAAGAATCCTGTACCTCTCACAGCAGAGGAAGAGAACGCAGCCATTCTTGCAGGAAACAAGCGCAAGCCGAAACCCTTAAACTGGTAATGCCATGGATGCACTTGAAATTTGTAACAAGCTACGCTCGGAGGCTTCGGGCGTAGCCACTTCTGGAATTCCTCTTGACGTATTCCCCCAGAAGATGCAGCAGATGATTCTTGATTTGGCAAGGACGGAGAACTATTCCATTGAGTTTACCGCTACTTCCCTTATATCCGCTATGGCAGCAGCCGTCGGCAACTCCTGCTATATCCGGATTAAAGGCAATTGGATTACTTCACCTATTCTATATGTCATTCTTGTTGGCAGACCAGGAGTCGGCAAGACGCCACCATTGAACTTTGCCTACAAGCCGTTGCACGACATTGACACTGAGGAGCACCATAAGTTCAAGGCTCTAAAGAATGAGTATGCAGCCATTGTGGAGAGAAGCAAGGGCAAAAAACGGACGGAATGGGAATCGTTACCTCCTGTACCAGTCCTGCATAAGAATATCATGAATGACTTCACGCCAGAGATTCTGATGCGCAATCACGATGCCAACCTCAGAGGTGTGGCAGTTGTGGTGGATGAGATAATGGGGCTGTTCAACACCATCAACCGATACAACAACAGTTCTTTTGTACAACAGATGCTGTCGGCTCACAATGGCTTGCCAGTAGATGTATCTCGTTGTAATCTTGATTGTCCTTTACGTATTGACTATCCTTGCATACAGATTGTAGGAACTATCCAGACTGGTATTGTGCATGAACTTTATGATATGGGATTCAAGAAGAATGGTTTTCTTGACCGTTTCCTGATCACATGTCCAAAAGGTTTGAAGATTGCTCCTTGGGTTAAGGTTCCAAAACAAGATGCTGCAATCATTGAAAGACCATTCCGTGTATGGAAAGAAATCATAGGCAAGGCTGTAGCTCTTCCTTTTACGGAAGGCATCTTCAATGTTCTTGACTTCTCTGATGAAGCCATTGATATATTCTATGATTGGCAGAATGAGGACATAGAACGTCAGAATGCCATTACGGATGAAAAAATGATAGACTCACGTGCTGCAAAAGTTCCTTTGAACACGGCTCGGCTTGCCTTGATATTCCAACTGTTCCGTTGGGCTTGTGATGAGTCTCACAAGGATTTTGTAGATGCGGAGTCCGTGAATGCAGCCATACGGATGAGCGATTACTTTGAGAAGTCATACAAAAGGATGGATGATCTCGTTTCAACCGAGGCTACCGACCCTGTGAAGAAACAGGTACTTGACTCGTTGGGAAACAAGTTCGTAACTGCTGAAGCAGTAAAGGCTGGAGCGGATTTCGGTTTTGCAAGACGTACTGTCATGTATATGCTCAAAGACTTCTGTCAGAGAAACTTTATCATCAAAGACAAGCAAGGCAATTATGAGAAAGTTCAGAAGTAGAACCACCACCTTGCACCGTTTGCACTTTGCACTTCTTGCACTCTTGCACAAAAGAAGCTGCATTTTGTGCCAAACAAGTGCATAAGTGCAGAAAGTGCAAGGTGCAACAAGTGCAGAGCCTTATGAGTGAGTATAGATTCCATCTACAGAAATACAAGCTGGGCAACCGATATGCTTGCCCTCAATGTGGGCGTAAGCGTTGCTTTGCAAGATATATTGACGAGGAAGGACAGATTGTATTTCCTGACAATGTGGGGCGTTGTGACCATGAACAGAGTTGTGGTTACCATTATTCTCCGTCTGATTATTTTAAGGACAATCCCGATGCCAACAGCAATGATGATTGGAGATATAAAACACCAATCAAAGAGTGCAGGAAAGAGAAACCTCTTCCAACTTTCATTGATAGCAAGCTGGTGGAGCAAACACTGCATGGCTATTATATCAATCCTTTGTACCGATACATTTCAACGGTCTTTGGCAAAGAGGAGACAGAACGGCTGTTTGCCTTGTACAAGGTCGGCACTTCAAAGAAATGGGGCGGTTCAACTATCTTTTGGCAGATAGATGTCAATGGGAATGTGCGCACTGGCAAGATAATGAAGTATGATGACAAGACAGGACACCGCATCAAGGAACCCCACAGCCTGGTGACTTGGGTACACTCGGAACTGAAACTGCCAGACTTTACACTTCGGCAGTGCTTCTTTGGCGAACATCTGTTGACAGATAAAACCACGACAAAGACAATAGCCATCGTGGAGAGCGAAAAGACAGCCATCATTGCCACCCACTTCATATCTGATTTCGTATGGTTGGCTACTGGAGGCATGAACGGATGTTTCAATAAAGATGCTGTCGAAGTCCTAAGCGGTCGGGAGGTTGTTTTGGTTCCAGACCTTGGGGCAACGGATAAGTGGAAAAGCAAACTTCCATTGCTGCAATCTATATGCAAGCAAGTTCTTGTCAGCAGTATCTTGGAAGACAATGCCACCGATGAACAGAAAGCCAATGGTCTTGACATTGCCGACTTCCTGCTGATGACGGAAACACCGCAGATGGCGCTACAAAGGCTGATAAAGCAACATCCGCCACTTCAGCATCTGATAGACAGTCTTGGGTTGGTGTTGGTGGAAGAGTCATAGCAGAGTGGGTAAGGATCTGCGGGCACGCTTGCGTGACGGACTTTCACAAAAGTCCTAAACATAATAGGGACTTTTAGATTCACTTGCTGACGCTGTTCACTTAAAAAGTCCTTCTATTATGCTCAGGCTCCGCCCGAGACCTGTCTCCAATTATACAAGAACTACGTTACAAACTCAAACAAGATTCTTATGGAAAGAAACATACCACGTGCCGCCATCCATGTAGGCACAGACAAGAAATCGTTCTCGTCCCAAGTGGGCAACGAGGCGGAACGCAGAGGTTGGGACGAGAAGCGTTACCAACTAAAAAACGCAGACATAGATAAGAACAACCATTATAACTACTCACGCAAGAGACTCAACTTTGAGATAGTCAAGGATGGAAAGATAGTGCCTCTTGGTTCCCAGTCTGTGCCGTTGCATGAACGCTTGCAGCATAGACTTGATGAACTTGGCTTCAAGCCGTATATGGATGCCAAGCGTCCCGACCAAGTTTCAAGGAACAGTCCGAACTGCACTGTCGGCATCATCTTCAGTGGTGACCATGATGTGCTTAACAGGCTTGCCTTTGGTGAACAGAAACTCAATACATCAGATCCAAATGCTGACCACAGCAAGGTTGTATTGCAAAAAGGCATCTATGACTGGGCTTTGGACACCTACCGCTTTGCATGTGAGAAATGGGGAGAAGAGAATGTCATCGGCTTTGATGTGCATTGTGACGAGACAAGCATCCATGCCCATGTGCAGACCGTGCCTGTTGAACAGGTAAAGAAACGTGGGCGCATCGGAAGCAAGTACATTCACAAGGATAATCCAGAAAAGGTCCTCTCTACAAAGGAATGGAGAGCACTTCCAAAAGAAGAACGTGACAACTACACAAAATCGGAAGCGGCAAAGGATGTTGTTGAAAGGGTTTCTTATGCCAAAGTGTGGGGAGAGCGAGCAAAGGACAAATCACAATACCTTTCCCAACTGCATACTGACTATTACAACAAGGTAGGACATAAGTATGGCTTGGCAAGAGGCTTCTCCTATGATGAACTTTCAGAGGAAGAAAAGCGAGGACGCAAGCATAAGAACAAGGTGGTGCTTGAAGCTGAACGTCAGGCGAAAGTCGCTCTTGACAAAGTGGAGAAGTATGCTGTACTTGCCCTGATCGACAAGAAGGAGCTGACCATTCCTTTTCTCAACATCAAGGCTCCAGTTCAAGAAGCGATGAATGCCGTAAAGAAAGAACTTGCCATCCCGATTCCTACTATTATCGGACAAAAGGCGTGGCGTGAGGAGCGTATGGCTAATATCTACGCTGCAATCAAGGCTCTTGTAGCAGCCATTAATGCAGAACGTGACAAGCAGAATGAAGATGTACGCAAGTCTGTCAACAAGACATACACTTACTATATGCAGAATCTCAATAAACAGATAGAGGAGAACAAGTCGCTTCGTGCCGAGAATGATGCGCTAAAGACTGAAAACAACAAAGTCAAACAACGCATCTCTCAACTTGACGAGAAGGCTGTGGAGCGAGTGACTACTCAACTTGTCTGTGCGAAGGAAGAACTCGCCGGTGCCAAAAGTTATAATACTACACTTATGGAAATGTACAATGATTTGAAGGCTCGTTGGAATGCCATTTGGCAAGAGTCTGAAATGACAGACGCATGGAGACGAATGGAAGCACGTAAGGAGAAAGAAACAAAAGAAAAGGCTCGGCAAGAAGCCGAAGCCAAACGTGAAAGCATGGCTCGGCAAAATAGATACATAGGAGTGCTTGACAAGTTCATCCATGAGGGACATGAAGCTTTATCATCCTTTGCAAAAACAGATAGAGTCAACTTCAACGAGAAAGAATCGGCTTCCATATACTATGGCATTATGGCATCTGCTGTAAAGCATAATATTGGATTGGACTCTAAAGCCAGTATAGATTCGGCAGCAAAAAGTTTCTTATCTGGTATGTCGTGGAATGGTTTTACAGACTTCAAGCAAGAATGTGTCACCAGTTGGACAAAACTCTTCGCCACGAATGAAGTTCAATTCACAGACAAAGCCATTGACAACTTCCTTGCTTTTGTTGACCACATGTCATGTAGCGCAGACACATACGTTTCACTTGGCGGTTCTAATGGGTGCGCTGACCAACTTACGAATTGGGACGGAACACCCCAAAAAGGCTTGGAAACAAGTTCAAAGAAGAGGGGATTTGGTCATTCAATTTAATGATATTCGTATCTTTAATTCTCGTTTTGTGCCCAATACTGTGTTTATATGAATTTTGTGCAATACAATCCGAATTTATCGTAAAACCTCTATTCTTGATTCTCCGTAACTTTGCAGAGGAAATTAAAATCAAGAATATGACAATGAAGAAAATTTCACAAGAGAATAAGCGACAATGG
>JAJXAL010000001.1:0-117720 GCA_021628325.1 Segatella copri
GTCAAGCACGGTTCCGAGAGAAGGGAGGGTGAAACTCCCTCCACTTACTCGACACGCAAAGATTATGGCACAGAAAATTATCGGAAGAAAGCAAGAGATCAAGGAACTCCTGGATCTTTACAAGGAAAATAAACCTGTTTTTGCAGTAATATATGGTAGAAGAAGGGTCGGAAAAACCTTTCTCGTAAGAGAATTGTTTCAGGATAAAATGAGCTTTTACCATACGGGTTTATCTCCTTACGAGTTGAGTGGTCAAAAAATAATGGAGCAGCAGTTGACTAGCTTTTACTCCAGTCTTGTTCGTTATGGCAGCAAGAGTAAGAATGTTCCATCCTCTTGGCTCGAAGCTTTTGATGCACTCATCAATCTCTTGGAAGAGCAAGATGCAGACAAACGTCAGGTGATATTCATAGATGAATTGCCATGGC
Organism: Segatella copri; assembly: GCA_021628325.1. Lineage (GTDB taxonomy): Bacteria > Bacteroidota > Bacteroidia > Bacteroidales > Bacteroidaceae > Prevotella > Prevotella copri_R. The sequence continues at coordinate 429 of JAJXAL010000001.1, forward strand.
TTGACACTCCCCGCTCGGGATTTGTTACAGCATTAGAGCATTTTTGGAATGGATGGGCTGCAGGAAAGCAGAATATCATGCTTATCGTCTGCGGCTCTGCCACGTCATGGATTTCAGACAAGCTGTTAAACAACAAAGGCGGTTTGTTTGATCGCACAACAGATGAAATCAAGTTGCGCCCGTTTACATTAGGCGAATGTGAAGAATACTATCAGGCTAACAACATCGTGATGTCTAAGTTCGACCAGATACAATGTTATATGGCTACAGGTGGCATTCCTTATTATATTTCCATGCTGCAGAAAGGCAAAAGTCTGGCTCAGAATATGGACAGGCTTTTCTTCGAACCTGCAGCCAAACTCGGTTTAGAGTTCGACCGTCTCTATTCCTCTCTCTTTACTAATGCGGAGGATTGTATGACTATCGTGCGCCTTCTGGCTCAAAAAAGACAGGGATATACGCGAAAAGAAATCGTTTCGCTTACAAAAATACCTGATGGCGGTGGACTTTCTGCTACATTAAAATCACTCGAAGTGAGTGATTTCATAACATCGTATGTTAAGTATGATTATCCCAAGCGTGAGGTATATTTCCGTCTGACAGATTTCTACAGCAAATTCTATTTGTCATTCATAGATGGCAGAAAGACGACAAATCCGCATTTCTGGCAAGACAACCTGCTGACACCTGAGCTGACAGCATGGCGAGGTTTTACCTTTGAATCGCTTTGCTATTATCATCTGCCACAAATCAAGCAGGCGCTCGGTATTAGTGGAGTGCAGACAGAGGTGAGTCCCTGGAAAAGCAGAAAAGAGAAAGATGGTGCGCAGATAGATATGATTATTGACAGAGCCGACCGCGTCATCAATGTTTGTGAAATGAAATTCTGCGAGGATGATTTCTCCATCAATGCTGCTTATGATAAGAATCTGCGCCATAAACTGAGTACGTTTGCTGAAGAAACAAAATGCAGGAGTTCCTTGCATCTTACATTGGTTACTACTTATGGGCTTAAGTTCAACGAATATGCCGGTCGGGTACAAAGTGTCGTTACAATGGATGATTTGTTTAAATAACTGCGTGTATTAATGCAAGTGTTTATGATGATTGATGCAGGTACTTACGATGATAGATGCAAGTGCTTACGATGGCAGATGCAAGTACTTGCGATGATTGATGCGAGAATCGGAAATAGCTAACTGGCAAAATATAAATAGCCAACTGGAAAAACGCAAACAGCCGACTAGCGCATTTGTTGCTAGTCGGCTGTTTTACTGGAACAGTTATCGAAAACTCCTTTATTTTATTTTCGTATAGGCATCCTGCCAAATACTCTTCACTCTTCACCAAAAGCCCCGAATCCCCTGTGTTTATCGGCATTCCGAGGGGTGAAGAGTATTCTGTCACTCTTCACCTACTCTTCACCTCTCTTCACCCACTCATGCGCTTCTAATAGAACGCCTAGCTGACTTGCAAACCTGTAACTGATATGGCTGCATCGGGTAACTGATATGGCTGCGTAAGCTAACGGAGACGTATCTGTAAGCTTATCGAAACGTCTGCATCTGCTTATCGAGACGTCTGCATCAGCTAACTGAGACGTCTGAACTCGCTTACTGAACTACTTGAGTTGCTCGACTGAACTACTTGAGTTGCTCGACAGAACTACTTGAGTTGTTTGACAGAAGTGTGACACACCCTCAAACAGAGTGGTGAAGAGTGGTGAAGAGTGGGTGAAGAGATAAAAAGAACTCTTCACCCCTCGGAATGCCGATAAACACAGGGGTTTCCGGCCGAAAGGTGAAGAGTGAAGAGTATTTTGATGATAGCTTCGTTTATTTCTTAAACAGTCTTTGTTTTCACCTTCCAGACGATGCAAGTCATTAAGACAGACATCAGGGCTGCGCCAATCCAGAAATAATTGATGTAGGTAAAGTCGTAAGTCTCTACGCCATTTACCAGATGCTTGTTGCCCTCGATGAGCAGACCGCTCATGATATCCTGGATGCCGGCACCTACATAACTTGCTACGCCGACAACGCCAAGAGCTGCACCCGATGCATTCTTAGGCGCAATATCTACCGCCATCAAACCACCGAGGAAGCAAAGCAACACGCCGATGCTCAAACCGAACAGTACCATCGCCGTAGCATCAACCCAGAGATGATGGCCCGGAATCAGCAGGAACAGACAGAGTGCCAACGCATTCAGCAAGCCGAAGATAACGGCTGGCAAATAACGGTTGCCCTTGAAAATCTTATCCGATACCAGACCGGATGATACGGTTCCCACAATACCCAGGATAGAGTTGATAGAGATGATGAAGCTGGCATCAATCGTAGTATATCCCTTCTCGTTCTCAAGATAGAAGATACCCCAGCTGTTAACAGCATAGCGGCTGATATACATGAAAGCACTACTCAAGGCTAGAATCCAGATGAGCGGATTCTTCAAAACCGCACTCTGTGCCTTGTTATAAGATTCCGTATCCTGCTTTTTCTCCTCTACCTTGATGCCCGGCAGGGTAACACCCTTGCTGGCTGGCGTATCGTGGAAGAAAGTAAGGAGCAGAACAACGCCCGCCAAACCTACTATTGCAGCTCCGATAAAACCATATTGCCATCCGAAGGCGCTCACGATGGAAGCCACAAAGATGAAGGTCATCGCCTCACCTATATTATGGCTCGCACTCCAGAATCCGTAGAACGTTCCTCGGTTCTTATCGTTAAACCAGCGGGAGAGACCTACCACGCAAGAGGCAGCTCCCATCGACTGGAACCATCCGCTCAATCCCCACAAAACTGCAAAGAGGATGAAGGAATTTGTAAAGCCCAAAGCCAGATTCACCAAGGCTGTAACGAGCAGACCGGTAGACATCAGTCGCTTGATGTTGCTTCGGTCAGCAAGGAAACCGTTGGTAAACTTACCGATAGCGTAAGTGAAGAACAAGACAGAGCCGATGATACCGAGCTCAGTTTCAGAGAATACGCCATTATCTACAATCGGTTTTTTGATTACGTTCAGGCTGAGTCGGCACACATAATATGTACCATATCCTATGGTAGCAGAAAGGAAAGTAGCCCATTGCAGACGTTTCAGTTTTCTTTCGTTTTCCTCAGGTGTTGAGGCTTTAGCCGGAATCGGTTCCGAAACCTTATAGAAGTCTATTATTTTCTTAAACATATAATCCTTAGTTGTTATTTATGAAGTTTCTTTGCTCTCAAATAATCGAGAAGCAGGGCAGGGCGATCGGTCTGAATCAGTTTGAATCCCTGTTGGATAAGCCATCCCCAACTTTCATCAGGTTGTTTCAGTTCAACAGCCTTATCATCGTCGTGCTCAGCATTTTGTGCAGGCCATAAGGCGTTGACAAATACTTTGATGCCGTTGTCGTTTAGCTTTTTATTCAGTTCAAATACCTTATCGTTTACTTGAGAAAATCTAACCTCAAACGCTAGAGGTTTCTCATTCTGCAAGTAACTGTCGATAATGCTTTCTGCCTCTGGCTTGCATAAGTCAGCCTTAGGCATGAAAATTACTTTGTCTAGAATATCGCCATGCTGTTCCTTAATCGTTTGATAAGGTATCTTTTCCTTGACAACACATTGGTTAGCCGTACCGGTTTCTTCAAGAATCTTTTGAACATCTTCAAAGTATTCGTAACCCTTGTCAACATTCACCAGAATCTTTCCCTTACAGAGCAACATGGTTTCTCTAAGTGTAGGAATCTTATGACGGGTAAGGCAGCCTGCGCCGTTCTTCAACCTGAGTTCTTTCAGTTCTGCCAGCGTATAGTCTTCTGGTTTTCCTGTACCATTGGTTGTGCGGTTCAGCGTATTGTCGTGCATCAGGATAAGTTCTCCATCCTTGGTTTTCTTCAAGTCCAGTTCAACCATGTCTACCCCCATGTCTATGCAGTTCTGAAATGCCTGAAGTGAGTTTTCGGGAGCATTACGCCAATCGCCACGATGCGAAACAACCAAGACAGATTGCTTGGCAGGAGCTGCTAAATCTGAGAGGATTTCATTTAGGTGCTGTGCATAACTTGCAATAGCAAGCATGCACAACAAACCTAAACTTGTTAACCTTTTGAACATATATGCGAAACCTATTTGTATGTTACTTATGAAGTTTCTTGGCTCTCAAGTAATCAAGAAGCAAAGCAGGACGGTCAGTCTGGATAAGCTTGGTACCCTGACCTACAATCCATCCCCAGCTCTCTTCTGGCTGTTTGAGTTCTACGGCGCGATCATCATCATGTCCACCGCAAAGCTCAGGCCAAAGTGTGTTGATGAAAACTCTTGCTCCACTATCACGTACTTTCTTTATCAGGCGGCGAGTGTTGGCATCATCAGTCTTGAATACCAATTCGTAAGCCTTTGGCTTCATGTTCTTGATGTAACCGTCGATTACCTCTTCTGCACCAGGCTTGCCGAGGTTAACTACAGGCATGAAAATCATCTTGTCGAGAACATCACCATGCTCAGCCTTTACCACCTCGTAAGGAAGTTCGGCCTTGATGATGCATTGGTCAACTGTACCAGTCTCCTTCAAAACCTTCATGGCATCGTCGAAGTAATCGTAACCTTTATCCACATTCACCATGATTTTGCCTTTGCAGAGTTCCATTACCTCACGGAATGTTGGAATCTGATGGCGGGTCTTGCAGCCTATACCATTCTTCAGGCGGAGCATCTTCAAAGAATCAAGAGTATAATTCTCTGGGAATCCCTTACCATTCATGGTTCGGTCAATCTTCTTGTCGTGCATCAGAACCAGAACGCCATCCTTTGTCTTTTTCAAGTCCAACTCAACCATATCAACACCCATGTCGATACAGTTCTGGAATGCCTGAATAGAGTTTTCAGGAGCATTACGCCAGTCTCCACGATGAGAAACGACCATAACATTTTCTTTTGCAGGCTTGTTGAAATTCTTAAGAATCTCTTTCAGATTGCTTTGTGCAAAGCTCACCGAAGTGAGCATGCACAACAAAGATAAAATATAAATCTTCTTCATTTTAATTCAATTTACCGTCTTTCCAAACTAACTTTTCTCCCCAGAAAGGAACAAATGAGTTCTCGCAGTTAAGCTTGCTGGCTCTTTCTAAGGCTGAATTCAAACTCCATCTAGACTCTTCCTCGCTTTCGTGAGAAAGTTCCAGAATGTGTGAGAGCAATACATAGTCAGGTTTTGTCTGACCGGCACCAGTACCGATAATATTGTTCTCGGTAAGCGCATTAGGTGCGTAGCGAGGAATCAAAACATTAACGTGTGGCAGAATGTTGGTATACTGAGCAGCCTTGAAGTTTGAGTCGCCAGTATGGAGCATTGTGAAGTTGCCACTATCATCGCCACATTCAAAAGTAAATACAGAAACGAAGTTTGATAAGCCAGAGTTGTTATGGTCTGTAATAGACACATGAATCTTGATGTTATTAAACTGGTAATCGGTATTTTCCTTAGAAGTATAGCCACCCTTTATCCAGTTAGAATAAACAGGCTTTCCTGCATTCAGCATCGCGTTGATGAGAGCTGTGTTGTAGTGATCCTGGTGTTTGTGAGTAACACAGAGGAAATCCAGGTAAGGCTCCAGTTTTTCTGCCCAGCGATGGTTGATGTCAATACCAAAGCAAGTGGTAGGAGTCTTTACGATGTAACCCATATTGTAGAGCTGCCAGATGCATGTAGTACCATTCTCAACGGTAGTCGTCTTGATGGCATTAATTACATGATCCAGAGACAAACGATAGAACGCCAGCATAGGGTCGTACTTTTCTCTCATTTCAGCAGACTGGTCCAAAGAAGCAATATAGCTTTCAAAGAAATCAGAAGTGCAGTCGTCTGCCATCTTCTGTATCTTCTTTAGAACTTCAGATCTTTCCGCATTGAGAGGTTGCTGCTGTAATGGAGTAGTAGCCCACAAAGCTTCAGCCACCTCTTTTGCAGTCTTCATGTCGGTAGTTTCACCTATTTCGACAGGCTGCGCATAAGTCATTCCGTCTTCGTCACTTCCACAAGAGCAGAGGGCGCAAGCGAATAATGCGATGAATAAATATATCTTTTTCATACTGATTCAAATATTAATATTGGTTTGTACCATGAATATTACCACCTCTGCAGCTCCATGTAGATTTCTCTGGGCCGGCAAAGATCTTAATAGCAGCAACATTACCGCCGATATAAGAAACATAGAGCATCTGGTTCTCGCCGATAGTCATACCAGACATAATCTTGGCATTATTATCTGTACCTTCTGAGTCCATGTGCCAAAGTTCCTCGCCATTTGCGCTGTTTACTGCGTAGATGCGACCGGCGCCGCTACCGAAATAAACAGTTCCCTTATCGTCGAGAACAGGGAAGCAATAAGTAGGAGCTGCATCAATAGTAAACTTCCACTTCAACTGTCCAGCCTTATCTACAGAGTAGAGAGCCTTGTCACCCTTGTCTGTAAAGTAGATATTGCCGCTCTTGTCAACAATAGGAGCATAGATATCACCCGCAGCTTCAACGTTCCACTTGGTAGAACCATCTGCTGTGTTCAAAGCCAGCAAACCTGCACCACCAATCTGGGCAGCATAAAGAGTTTCGCCATCCAAAGCGAAAGAACCGATTTCAGTTACCTTACCGGCTACCTTCCAAAGTTGAGTGCCATCGGCCTTGAAACCATAAATAGTAGTACGTGTACCTACATAAATATTGCCTGTCTTGTCTATAGCTACAGCTCCAGCCTTGTTCTTTGTACCAGCCAGTTTTTCAGACCAGTTCTTAACACCAGTAGCTGTATTGATAGAATGGAGAACGTTGTCGCCATCAAGGATATAAACTGTCTGTCCGTCAGCAGTTACAGCAGGGAAACAGTCCAGATTCTTGTTGGCAGCTCCTGTGGCGTATGTCCACTTCTGGGTTCCATCGCTATTGATAGCATACAAGGTTGCGTTGCGAGCACCCTGATACAAAGTACCGTCTTTGCCTACTGCTACACCACCACCATAAGTAGTCTTAGGAATGGCAGCGGTCCATTTCACAGTACCAGTCATTGCATCAAAAGCAGTAACATCACCCGTAGCACCTGCAGAAGGCAAGTAGAATGTATTTCCGTCTAAAGAGAATACTGCATTTGCAGTCTTCACCATACCACCGTTAGGCATATCTGTAGACCAAACCTTGAAAGGCTCTGTATCAGAAACAGGTCTTGCCTTTGTTGTAGAAATCATAGAACGCTGGTTGCCATAGATGGCCTGGATGGTGATGGTATAAGTAACCTTGTTAACCAAACCTGTTATAGTATATGAGGTAGTCTTTGCGTCCAACTCTGCAGAACCACCTTCGTATGTAGCAACTTCCGGTGTCCAATTGACCAAATAACCTGTTGGGGTGGCTCCCTGCATAGGAGCCCATTCCAACAATACCTTCTCATCTTGTGCCGTAGCGTTCAAAGTACCTACCTGGCAAATGTCCCAACTTGCTTTTGGAAGATCATCGCTACAAGAACCGAGAATAAAAACTGTCACTAAAGACAGCAAATATATAATCTTTTTCATGTCTTAACCGTTTATTAATTGTTGTCATATCCAGGGTTCTGCCAGAGGATAGACTTGTCGCCTACCTTTTCAATCTCCTGCTGAGGAATAGGGAAGAGTAATTGATAATCCTTGATTTCAACACCATTCTCAGCCATCACGCTCTTTGCAAATCCCATTCTTACCAAGTCGAACCAGCGCTGCCCTTCATAAGGGAATTCTCTTTGTCGTTCAACCAAGATGCCCTTGCGGAACTTCTCCTGTGTAGGCAACTGTTTTGCTGTCAGATTAGAAATGCCAGCTCTCTGTCTTACGGCGTTGAGATACTTCAGGGCAAGTGAACCCTCAGATGCATCATACTGAATCTCGTTGAGCGCTTCTGCATACATCAGAAGAACATCTGCGTAGCGAAGAAGGATCTGATCATTACCTACAGTCTTGAAGGTAGGGCTCTTTGTATCATAGAATTTATTCATCAAACGAACGTTTTTCTCAACCTGTACGTATGTTATGAGGTCTTTGCGAGCATCACCTGTAGGGAATGTGTTGAGCAGAGAACTTGTCTGGTTGGTATCATCAGATGCGTTGGTGAGATTGTACCAGTAACTATGTCCCTCTCCCTCTATTTCCTTGTTGAAATGTACGGCGAAGATAATCTCATTATTATTCTTGTTATCCACATTGAAGACTTGGGCGATAGGGCTTACCAACTGATATTTTCCGATTAACTGAGAAAGAATGTCTTTAGCCTCAGTCCATTTGTGGAAAGTAAGATACACCTTACCGAGCAAAGCCTTGGCAGCACCAGAGGTAGCTCTACCCATATCTGCAGAAGAGTAAGTTTCTGGAAGATAGTTGTTGTCAACAATCTCCTTCAAATCTCCGGCAATCAAATCGAACATCTGCTCATCAGAATATCTCGCAACTTTCAGAGCCTCCGCAGCACTTACTACATGCTTGGTAGCAGGAACGCCACCCCAAATGCGGTACATGTTAAAATAGTTCAAAGCTCTGATAAACATAGCTTCGCCCTTGTACTGCTTCTTCAGGTTTTCTGCAAAGTTTGCACCATCAATCTGGTCGAGCAAGAGATTGCAACGATAAACGTTGTTGTTGAAGTTCGCCCAGTAAGAACTGAGGATTCCATTAGATGGTTTCTCTGTGAAATGGTCGATATCGTAACGGTCCTGGGTACCTGCTGTTGGGGCGCCCAAAGAAAGATTGTCACTACGATACTCGCAGCATTCTGTATAGAAATTCACCTGTGACTGCAATTTTGCGTAGCAGCCGATAACTGCTACATTATAATCGCTCGCAGTCTTATATACTTTGTCAATGGTTACGCTGCTTGCTGGCTCCAAATCGAAGAAGCTGTCTCCGCAAGAGGTCATGAGCAGGGTTGCCAATGATGCTAATACTAATATCTTTTTCATGTTACTATATTCTTTATAATGTGAGATTCAAACCAAACATATATGTTCTTGCCAAAGGATAAGTACCATAGTCCTCACCTGGAGTCAGGTTCTTGGAAGGACGGGCATTTACCTCTGGGTTGTAGCCGCTGTAGTTGGTAATAGTGAAGAGGTTCTGTCCTGAAACATAAACTCTCATCTTCTCAACCTTAAACTTCTGAGTAAGTGCACGAGGCAAAGTATAACCTAATGACAGGTTCTGGAGACGGAGGTATGAACCGCTCTCCAAGTGCCAGGTAGAAGTACGGCTGTTGTAACCTGTCTGCTTACGGTTTGCCTTATTTACCGAACCGCTGCCTGGATTCTCAGGACTCTTCCAACGGTCGAGAGCAATCTTGGTACCATTGGTGTTACCCTCCATATTGTCGAGGTAGCGCTTGTTCAAGTTCAGAATCTTGTTGCCATATACACCCTGGAAGTTGAAGTCCATGTCGAAACCTGCATACCAGAGCTTACCGCCGAAGCCGTATGTGAACTTAGGCATGTAGTTGCCGCAGATTGTACGGTCTTTATCCAAATCCAACTTGCCGTCTCCGTCAACATCAACGAATCTGAAGTCACCTACTTCTGTGTTGTCGAAGTGAGGATACTTTTTCAAGTCTTCTTCTGTAGCAAAGATGCCGTCCTGTACCAAGAGGTAATAGTTACCGATAGGCTTTCCTACCTCTGTAATATAATATGCGTGTCCTACACTACCCGAAGAAATGATAGGCGCATTTCCAGGACCTAACTCTTTCACCTCATTGGTGTTCTTGGCATAGTTGGCATTAAATGAATAGCCGAAGCCATTAGTAAATGTATGCTGTGATGTCAAAGCTAATTCCCAACCGCGGTTGTTTACCTTACCCAGATTCTGAAGTGAGGTGCTGTAACCTGTCAACAGAGGTACTGGTACATAAAGCAACATGTTTGAAGTGTTGGTATTGTAATAGTCTACAGAGAATCCAATGTAGCCGTCAAACATCTGAAGGTCGATACCGGCGTTGATCATCTGGTTCTTCTCCCAGCTCAGGTCGTCGCGCTTGATGTTGTCTGGTTTATAACCATAATGCAACAAACCTCCATTGGTACCTAAGATGTAATTGTCTGTTGACATGGTTGCCAAATGGTCGTAGTTACCAATCTCAAAGTTACCGGTTACACCATAGCTGGCACGAATCTTCATATCATTAACGAAAGACAACTCCTTTATGTTCTTGAAGAACTTTTCGTCGCTGATACGCCAAGCTGCTGAGGCTGATGGGAAGTAACCCCAACGGTTGTTCTTACCGAAACGTGAAGATCCATCAGTACGGATGGCTGCAGAAAGCATGTAGCGTCCTTCGTAGTTGTACTGAACACGAGCCAGGTAAGAAGCGATAGACCATTGTGTCTTGTCAGAACCACCCTTGGTTACTGTACCGCCATTTACGGTCTGGATGTAATCATTAGGGTAATCGGTTGCTGTTACGTTGTCGGTCTTCTTGGTTTCTTTCTGAGCAGACTGTACAAGTATGGCTGTAATGTTGTGTTTCTTATTGATAGTTGTTGTGTAAGTCAACTGGTTTTCAACCAACCAGTTAAAAAAGAAACTGGAAGAACTGTAACCTATTGGGTTTGAAGGAGAATCATAGTAATCCTTCCCCTTCAAAGGCAGACCAGACTGGCGATATTTATCATTATGAGCACCATAATAATCACCACCCAAAGACAACTTATAGGAAAGTCCCTTCATCAGTTCCAATTCTGCATAAGCCTTACCTGTAATAGACATGCGGTCGGTAACATTAGACTGCAAGCGAGCCATCGCAACAGGGTTCATCACCTCGTTGTGCTCATAGTCTGTACCAATTCGCCAATATCCATTACCCTGGAAGTTATATGAACCGTCTGCGTTGTATACAGGGAAGGTTGGAGGCATCATCAAAGCAGACTGAACGATACCACCTGCACCTGATGCATCTACTGAATTCGAAACCGAATAAGAAGGAGCGAAGTTAACACCGAACTTCAAGCGCTTATGCTGACCAGAGAGGTTCAAACGGCCACCAAACTTCTCGAAGTCAGAACCGATAATGGTACCTTCCTTTTTCATATAGTTGCCTGATACGAAATAGTTGACGCTGTTAGACTTGCCAGAAAGTGAAATATTATGTCCGGTAGTCATCGCTGTGCGGAAGATAGCATCCTGCCAGTCTGTATCTGTCAAGCCCTTAATACCCTCCAGATATGGGAACAAATCGGTTGCAATCTGCATGTAACCTTTAGGGCGTACGCTGTTAGGATCACTTGCTGATGCACCAGGAACTTTAGAAAGATATGCGTTGTTACGTGCATCCTTTACGAATTCTGCATATTCGTAAGCGTTCATCATATCGAGTTTCTTTGATACGTTCTGCACACCTACGTAACCATCGTAAGAAACAGAGAGTTTATCAGAGGTTCCCTTCTTGGTTGTAACGAGAACTACACCATTAGAACCACGGCTACCATAGATAGCTGCTGCAGAAGCATCCTTCAAAACTTCAACAGACTCAATATCGTTGGTGTTCAGGTTGGCAAAACCACGCTCCATAGGAACACCATCTACTACATACAGAGGGTCGCTACCGGCGTTGACGGTACTTACACCACGAACGCGAATGCTTACGCTACCCTCTGGGTCTCCGCTAGGTACAGTTACCTGAACACCAGGCATCTTACCAGCCAAAGCCTGACGGAAGTCGGTAGAAGGATTGTTGGCAAGAGCCTCTGCCTTGACAGAAGATACAGCAGTAGATACGTCGCGCTTCTTCTGCACGCCATAACCTACAACCACAACTTCTTCCAATACCTTATTATCATCTGCCAGGTTTACATTGATTACTTCGCGACCATTTACCTTGATGTCCTGGTCCTTGCAGCCAATGTATGATACTGCCAACATACCATCGGCAGGAATCTCGATGGTATAGTTGCCGTCAATATCGGTTACAACACCATTGTTGGTGGTACCCTTCTCCATGACGGTAGCGCCGATAACTGGCTCGCCAGTTTCGTCTTTCACTACACCACGTACCTTGATTTTCTTGCCATGAGCCTGAGATTTAGCTTTTTGCTGAGGCTTGATGACGATGTAGTTGCCTTCCATCTCATAGGTAAAATTGGTACCTTTGAGCAATTGGTTCAACATACTAAAGACATCATCACTTTTCTTGGTTAATGTAACCGAACGGTTAGCATCCAGCTGTGAGGAGTTGTAGGCAATCTTGTACTTAGATTCCTTTTCAATCTTCTCAAAAGCTGACTTAAGCGTTACCTTGTTTGAGCTGAAGCTGACGTTCTGAGCCGAAAGGGTCATCTGGCCTGCCAGGAGCAAACAGAAGCATGACGCAGAGATTCTTTTAAGATTCATACTTTATCTTTTTAAGTTAATAATAATTTGCTTGTTACGTCTTGAAGACAACGGGAAAGAGAGTTACACCCAATTACAAAACTGTTAAAATGAAGTTTTTCTGAAAAAAAATATCTTGTGTTCGCAAACACCCTATAAAATTCTTCTTTTGGAAATTATAAATACATAATATGAAGGCTCTAAATTAGCATTTCTTGCTGCTAATTTAGAGCCTTGATTTTTTTTAAGTAATGCTTTGGGTATGGAAATAGCAGTAATGCTTTTGATAATCAGAACTTACTTCGTTCTTTCCTCAGACAGAATTTTTCTCAATTCCCGCTCGTACTGCTCTGCATCCTCAAAGCAGATAGCCTGCATTCCGAAACGCTGGGCGGCTTCTACATTCTCTATCCTGTCGTCAGCAAAAAGGCATTCTTCCGGTTTCAGATTGTATTTCTGGCAGATTCTTTCGTAAATTGCCCTGTCGGGTTTGATGATTTTCTCTTCTGAAGAAATCACCTGTCCTTCCAGAAGTTGGAAGATGGGATATTGGACCATCGTTTCGTGAACCTTGGTGCACCAGTTGGAAAGTCCGTAAAGGTGGTAGCCTTCTGCCTTCAACTGAGTCAGCAAGGTGCGCATACCTTCTTTTTCGCCCCTTACAAAATCGTTAAAGCGCTGGGCTACGGTTGCTATTTCTTCCTTATATTGCGGCATAATCTGCTGCATCTTGCAGAAGGTTTCTTCGAAAGAATCTCCGCGATCCATGTTTTCATTCCATTTGCCGTCTATCAGGAGATGATAGAATTCTTCAGCCTGTTCGTGGGTCTTGAATATCTGGTCAAGCGTTTCAAAGTATTCGTAATTTACGAGTACTTTTCCAAAATCAAAAATCAAATTCTTTATCATGATATTTTCCGTTTATGTTATTATTTCTGTTTTCATATCCCGCGCAGAGATACTCTTTTATGAAAAAAGGCGCATCATTTTTACATAATGCGCCTTTTGTTTACCTATTATAATATATGCCTACCTGATGATTACTTCATCTTTCTTCACTTCATATTCCAGACCAGGAACCAGGTTCTTCAAGACAAACATGGCTCCCGAGAGGGTTTCGCCACGGTTGAAATGAACTGTAACCTTCGTCTTCTGGTGAATCTTTGAACGGAAGGTGAATTTCACTCCGTATGCATTACCCAGAATCTTACCAGCTTCTGCCAGCGTAACATCGTTCAGGTCAATCTCCTTGTTGCGCCAGCTTGTACCATCTTCTTCGGCCGAAACCTTGCGGAGGTTTACTGCCTTGGTCTTTACATTATATACTAACTGGTCGTTAGGTTTCATGCTGTAAACCTTGTCTTCCTGACCTATGATGCGGAGTTCAATCTTGCCAGTTTTGAGTGTGGCAGATACTTCATCTGTATTTGAATAAGATGAAACCGTAAAAGAGGTGCCCAAGTCGGTAATCTCGAAATGAGGAGTGCTGACGTGGAATGGCTGGGCATCATCATGCCTGATGTCGAAGAATGCCTCTCCCGACAGGAAAACCTTGCGTTCTTCTGCTCCCTTGAAAGAGGAAGGGTAGAGGAGTACGGAACTCTGGCTGAGTCTTACTTTCGTTCCGTCTGCCAAGGCGATGACTTTGCTCTCTTCGTTGATGGTATGTTCCTGGAGCATGGTTGCCAGTTTTACATCCTTGAGTTGGTTGTTCATCTGGACGTAGAGCTTGCCGAATACAATCAGCATCAGCAGCGGTACGAAGACGGCAGCCAGTTTGGCAAAGTTGAAGATTCGAAGCGATTTTTTCTTTTCTATTTCTCTTGTTTCTTCTGTTTCGAAGAGGCGGTTGTATGCAGCAGAAATTTCTTCTTCTTCCATATAGGCTGAATCAGCCTTGTCCCATAATTCTCTAAATGCTTCGTTCGCCTCTTTATCGTCTTGTGTATTGGAAATCCTATCTAATACCCTTTCTTTTATTTCATCCGGCACATTGTGCCCGCTATAATAATCTATGATATCCCTTATCTTTGTTGCCATAATAAAAACTTCATTTACTTTTAAGACATGTTTCAATGGTGTTACACCCAATGCCAAGGTAACAAAATCATCAAATATAAGGCTTTTTTAATTTCTTTAAGAGCTAGGTTAAGATGATTTTCTACCGTTTTCTTCTGAATACCCAAGCGCTGGGCTATCTCTTCGTTCTTGAGATGCTGCTCGCGGCTCATGCGATAAATCTGCTGGCGTTGTTGCGGCATGCTTTCTACCACCATGTCGATGAGCAGTTGGGTATCCTTTGCCACCACATCGTCATGTGGCGAAGATTCGTTGGCGTATCTGTCTGGCAGACTGTCAATATCTATTGGGATGATGTGCTTGGAGGAAATATAGTTGATGACAGTATATTTTGCCAAAATAAAGAGGTAGGAATCGAAGTCCTGGATATCGGCAAACTTCTCGCGTTTGTTCCATACCTTTAAGAAGATGAGCTGGCTGACGTCATCAGCATCATCTTCGTTTTTCAAGAGCATGGCTACAAAACGGTGTACCTTAGGATAGAACCTGCGGAACATCGTTTCGTATGCTTTCTTGTCTCCTTTTGACATTAATAATATTGTTTCTTTTTCTATTTCCATTCTTGCGATTATGTATGTTTAATACGATAATAGCTGCAAAATTAAACAAAATATCTGAAATTGCAAGCTTTTGCGGGCATTATTTCGGGAAAGGCACATAAAAATGTCCTTTTTATCCCTTTCTTCCGAAATCGGCTGGAATCTCGCCCCATTTCTTCGTTTCCCATTTTATAATAGGTATGTTGATGGGGTGGGTGCGGAGCCAGTTTTCGGCTCGGGCGATGACCTGATAGAGCTGTTCGGTCTGGGGAGTGCGCTCCAGTTTGGTCTTGCATTGTTTCTTGCTTACCCAGAGCTGGGCATTCACGCTGTCGCTATAAATTACCTTGTCGGTAATGCCCTTCTGCTGCATCAGGGCGAGGGCATGGACGATGGCGAGAAACTCGCCGATGTTGTTGGTGCCGTGGATAGGACCATAATGGAAAACCTGGGCACCGGTCTGAAGGTCGATGCATTGGTATTCCATCGGACCGGGATTGCCGGAACAGGCGGCATCCACAGCCCAGGCGTTGGCTCTTACCTCGTTGGGCAGAGGCAAAACGGTATCGTTTCTCCATGAAGGAGGATTTACGGGCATTTTATTCATCTTTTTTCTTTTTGGGGTTGGAAAACAAAAAGGATTGGCTAAAACTGAAATGAGCATGTGCCTTGGAGTCGAGCTCCAGGGCCATGCTCATTATGTCAAATAGTCAATATTTTTTTTATTTTTAAATTGTAGGTTATTATATTTTATGTATATATTACATTCTTTCTGGAACCTCGATGCCGAGCAGAGACATACCGTTCTTCAGGATCTTTGCCACGTTGGCTGCAAGAACCAGACGGGTAATCTTCTCAGCCTCGCTCTCAGCATTCAGGATGCTGTAGTCGTGGTAGAACTGGTTGAACTCTTTGGTCAGCTCGTAGCAGTAGTTAGCGATACCACCAGGGTTGTAGTTGTTGCCGGCATCGGCTACGGCTGTTGCAAAGTCGTTCATCTTCTGGATGAGGTCGATCTCCTTCTCGTTGATAGGAGCATCGGCGCCCAACTCGGCAGGAATCTCGATGCCCTCAGCTGCTGCCTTGCGCATGATGCTGCGGATACGAGCATAGGTATATTGGATGAAAGGACCTGTATTACCGTTGAAGTCGATACTCTCTTCTGGGTTGAAGAGCATGTTCTTGCGGGCATCTACCTTGAGGATGAAGTACTTCAACGCTCCGAGACCCACGATGCGTGAAATCTCCTGGCGCTCTTCCTCGCTCATGTCCTTGAACTTGCCAAGCTCATCGCTTGTCTGGCGAGCATCCTTAATCATCTCTGCCATCAGGTCATCTGCATCTACTACGGTTCCCTCGCGGCTCTTCATCTTACCGTTAGGCAGCTCTACCATACCATAAGAGAAGTGAACCAAGTCCTTGCCCCACTTGAAACCGAGACGGTCGAGCAGGATAGAGAGCACCTGGAAGTGGTAGTTCTGCTCGTTACCTACTACGTAGATCATCTTGTCGATAGGGAAGTCCTTGAAACGGAGGTCGGCAGTACCGATGTCCTGAGTCATATAAACAGAGGTGCCGTCTGAACGGAGCAGGAGTTTCTGGTCGAGACCCTCGTTGGTGAGGTCAGCCCAAACAGAGTTATCATCCTTGCGGAAGAAGAGACCCTTCTCCAATCCTTCTTCTACCTTCTTCTTACCCTCGAGGTAAGTATTTGACTCATAATATATCTTGTCGAAACTTACACCCATCATCTTGTAAGTCTCATCGAAGCCAGCGTAAACCCAGCTGTTCATCTTCTGCCAGAGTGCACGAACCTCAGGGTCGTTGTTCTCCCACTTTACGAGCATCTCGTGAGCCTCCTTGATCAGCGGAGCCTCTACTTTAGCTTTCTCTGTGGCAGCTTCTTCGTCCATGCCCTCCTTCATGTACTGAGCCTTGAGCTCTGCGATTTCCTCACGATAGTGCTTGTCGAAGGCTACATAGTAGTCGCCGATGAGGTGGTCGCCCTTCTTGCCGGAAGTTTCAGGAGTTTCGCCATTGCCCCACTTGAGCCAGGCGAGCATAGACTTACAGATGTGGATACCACGGTCGTTAACGATATTTGTCTTGATTACCTTGTTGCCGTTAGCCTCCATAATCTGGGCCAGAGACCAGCCGAGGAGGTTGTTGCGCACGTGACCGAGGTGGAGAGGCTTGTTGGTGTTAGGAGAAGAGTACTCGATCATAACGAGCGGACTGTTCTCAGTAACTGGCTTCTCACCAAACTTAGGGTCAGCGTTGATGGTATTCAAGAGTCCTACCCAAGCGGCAGGAGCGATAGAAAGGTTGAGGAAACCCTTAACCACGTTGAAGTCTGCGATAACGTTAGCGCAGTTTTTCTTCAGGTACTCACCGATTTCCTGTGCTGTATCCTCAGGCTTTTTCTTCGACATTTTGAGGAATGGGAATACGACGAGGGTAAGGTTACCTTCGAAATTACTCTTGGTCTTCTGCAGGGCTACCATCTTCTCTGGCACGTCCTGACCATAAAGCTCCTTCACCGCAGCGATGACCGAGCTGATGATTTCGTTTTCTATCTTCATTATTTAATATATCTTTTTTACCGGTAAAATTATCTTTTAAACTGATTGAAGAGGGATTTGCAAGTTCCCTTTCTGTTTATGCGGCTGCAAATTTACAAATAATAATTGAATTGTGAAAGAAAATTTGCACATTCTTTTGTTTTTTGTCGCATTCTTTTGTTTTTTATTGCTTTTGCAACAGAAATGAAGTATTGCTGGGCTGTTGAAGACTGTCTTTAAAGGGAAGAAAGAACAGAAAGTATAAATGGGAATAGGAGCAAAGACCCCGCAAAAAGAGTCTTGGCTCCTATTCTTATCTGTTGGTAGCTGAATATAACTTCCGTGATTTATCCCTCAAGGATAATTGATGCCACGTCTTCGGGCGAATTCCATAGGAGTCCGTCTTGCAACTCATCGTCGGTAAATCCGTTGAGTGCTTCCTGTGCTTCCCTTGGAGTAATGGCTGGAGTGCCGTCCTCGTTCTTAGTATCGAGCAATGCCTGCAAGATGGCTGCTCTGTATTCTTCGATTGTCATCATAATTTTTATGTCGTTTCGTTGTTTATTTTATGATGGCAAAGGTAATGCATTTTTTTGAAAACACCAAACTTTTTTGTCATTTTCTTTTAGCGGATATTGAAAAAGTTTTATATATTTATATGCCTTTCTATGGTGGTATGGGTACCTATTTCTTGGAAAAATGGTGCTCCGGTGTTGAAAAAACAATAAAAAATACGGTCGCTCTGCTTGTTTCTAACTTAATTTTCATATATTTGCAGTTGCTTAGCTGAGGCTACCGGCAACATGGAGGCATATAAGATGCTCCAGGATATGCCTATATATAATAAGGTATAGAATAACCTATATATAATAAGGTGTAATTTCAATCTAATGTATAAATAACTAACAAACATGAAACAGAGACTGTTCGTAACATTGAGTTTGGCAGGATTAGCAATGGCAACCTTTGGTGCAACCAAACCGAAGGCTGCCATTAAGTCGTTGAATAAGACGACCATCCAACAGCCAACTTACACAGAATGGCACGACCTTCAGGTGAATGCCATCAATCGTTTTCCGTTGCACACCAATTTCTTCACCTATCCGGCAGATGACTGGGTTTCTGAGAAAGACGGTAAGATCGTGAGCAAGGATATCCTGCACATGAACAAGACGGAGAGCAAGTATTTCCTTTCGCTCGACGGAACCTGGAAGTTCTACTGGGTGGCTAATGCCGACCAGCGTCCTACCGACTTCTACAAGGAAGATCTTGATGATTCCAACTGGAAGACCATGAATGTTCCGGGCAACTGGGAGATGAACGGATTCGGCGATCCGGAGTATGTTAATAATGGTTTTGCATGGCGTGAACATTTCAATGAGCAGCCACCAGCTGTTCCTATCAAGGATAACCATGTAGGTTCTTACCGCCGTATCATCGACATCCCTGCCAACTGGGATGGCAAGCAGGTAGTAGCTCATTTCGGTAGCGTTACTTCCAACATCTATCTCTATGTAAACGGCAAGTTTGCCGGTTATGCAGAGGATAGCAAGGTAGCTGCCGAGTTTGACATCACTCCTTATCTGAAGAAGGGCAAGAATCTGATTGCCTTCCAGACCTTCCGCTGGTGCGATGGTTCCTGGGATGAGGATCAGGACTTCTGGCGCTTGAGCGGTGTGGCTCGTGAGAGCTATCTCTTTGCCCGCGATGCCAAGTTGCATTTGGAGGATATCCGTGTTACTCCTGACCTTGTTAACAACTACAAGGATGGTGTGCTCAATATCTCTGCCAAGGTAAAGGGAACAGGCAAGCTGAACTTCATCCTCTTCGACAAAGAGGGCAAGCAGGTGGCTACAGCTACAGGATTGGCAAAGAATGGAACAGCCAACATTACGATGAACGTAGAGAATCCACACAAGTGGAATGCAGAGACACCTTATTTATATACCCTTCAGGTTTCCCTCTCAAGTGCGCTGAAGAATGGCAACATGAAATCAGCAAGCATGACTCCTGTCAAGGTAGGTTTCCGCAAGGTGGAAATCAAGAACAAGCAGTTCCTTGTCAACGGTCAGCCTGTGCTCATCAAGGGTGCCAACCGTCATGAGATGGACCCTGATGGAGGTTATGTATTGAGCATGGAGCGCATGATTCAGGATATCAAGATTATGAAGCGCCTGAATATCAACGCTGTCCGTACCTGCCACTATCCTGATGATCCACGCTGGTACGAACTCTGCGATGAGTATGGTATCTATGTGGTAGCTGAGGCTAACCAGGAGAGTCACGGTTTCCAGTATGGCGATGATGCTGCTGCCAAGAAACCGATGTTTGCCAAGCAGATTATGGAGCGCAACCAGCACAATGTTTCCATGTACTTCAATCATCCTAGTGTCGTAACCTGGAGTTTGGGTAATGAAACCGTGATGGGCGATAACTTCCTGCAGGCTTACAAGTGGATTAAGAGTCAGGACCAGAGCCGTCCGGTTCAGTATGAGCAGGCTCGCAGAGGCGAGGGTACCGATATCTTCTGTCCTATGTATTATCCTGTAAGTGCTTGCGAAAAGTATGCGAAGGACCCTAACAGTCCGATGCCGCTCATCCAGTGTGAGTACAACCATACCATGGGTAATTCAGGCGGTAACCTGAAGGATTACTGGGATCTGGTACGCAAGTATCCTATCTTCCAGGGTGGCTTCGACTGGGATTTCGTTGACCAGGGCTTGCACCGCAAGGTATTGAAGCCGATGACCATCAAGAATCCAGAGAAGATGAGCAATGAAGAGCTCCGCAAGATAGAATATTGCTACGGTGGCGATTACAACAATTACGACCCTAGCGACAACAACTTCAACTGCAATGGTATCATCGGTCCTGACCGTCAGCTCAATCCTCATGCCTATGAGGTAGCTTACCAGTATCAGAACATCTGGGCTAAGATGGTAAATGCAGAGAAGGGCGAAGTAAGCGTACACAATGAGAACTTCTTCCGCGATTTGAGCAACTATGCCTTGGCATGGAGCCTCATTGAGAATGGCGTGGAGACTCAGAACGGTACCATCGCTGATATCGATGTGGCTGCCCAGCAGACCAGGAACTTCACCATCCCTTACGACCTTTCCAAGGTAAAGGGCAAGGAGGTATTCCTCAACATCGATTTCCGTCTGAAGAAGGCTGAACCTCTGATGGAGGCTGGTCAGATTGTGGCTTATGCCCAGCTGGCAGTGAAGGAGAAGAAGTGCTGCGGTCATTGTGCAGACAACATGGCTAAGGCTCAGGACGGCAAGAAGGTGAAGGCTAAGCTCATCGACAAGAAGGGCGAGCAGGATATCACCGTTACAACTCCTGATCTGACCGTGAAGGTGAACCGTACCACCGGTCTCATCTCTGAATATACCTATCGTGGCAAGTCGCTCCTCGGCGAGGGCGGTACCCTGAAGCCAAACTTCTGGCGTGCTCCTACCGATAATGATTTCGGTGCCGGCCTGCAGAAGAAGTTCAAGGTTTGGAAGAACCCTGTCATGAACCTGAAGGGTGTAGCTGTTGAAAAGGATAAGAAGGCAAACACCATCAGCATCTGTGCAACCTATGAGATGCCAGAGGTGAAGGGCGAGCTGGAAATCGAATATCTCATCATGCCTAACACCGGTGCGATGAAGGTAAGCCAGGAGTTTGATGCTTCTGATGATGCCAAGGTCAGCGATCTGTTCCGTTTCGGTATGCTGATGCAATTGCCATACGATATGGACAAGAGCCAGTATTACGGCCGTGGTCCTATCGAGAACTATTCAGACCGTGAGGACTGCATGCGCATCGGAATCTACAGCGATGATGCCGATAACCAGTACTTCCCATACATCCGTCCACAGGAGAGTGGAACCAAGGGTGATATGCGCTGGTGGAACCAGACCGATGCTTCCGGTTTCGGATTCAAGGTGAAGAGCTGCAAGCCATTCTATGCTTCCGCTATCCACTTCGATACAGAAGAGCTGGATGATGGTGATGACAAGGATCAGCGTCACAGTTTCAACCTGAAGAAGTCAAAATTCACCAATCTCTTCCTCGATGCAGAGCATTCAGGTGTGGCTGGTGAGAACTCTTGGGGTGCATGGCCTTTGGAGAAATATCGCCTCCATTATGGCGACAAGAACTTCACTTTCGTGCTCATTCCATTAGATAAATAGTAGAAAAGCAGGGATTTATACGAAAATCCAATATATTTAAACAGAAAATCCACCTCATTCGGGGTGGATTTTTTTATCTTTGCACCACCTATCACGGAAAAGTGTAGGTACAGCCTAAAAATAAAACAATAACGAACAATATGAGAAAAGCAAAATTTTTCGCAGCAGCATTGCTGGCGATGTCTTCACTCGGAGCTTTCGCACAGCATCAGTTTACTGTTCAGGCTAACAAGCCTGGAGCAGAAATCCAGCCTACCATGTATGGTATCTTCTTCGAGGATATCAACTTCGGTGCCGATGGTGGTCTCTATGCAGAGATGGTAGAGAACCGTTCCTTCGAATTTCCACAGCGCCTGATGGGATGGAATACTTTCGGAAATGTAACCCTCAGCGATGTAAAACCTGCCTTCGACCGCAATCCTCATTATGTAACACTTGAGAGCGCAGGCGCACGTGAGAAACAGACCGGTTTGGAGAACCGTGGCTTCTTCGGCATGGGCTTGAAGAAGGATATGAAGTACGATTTCACCGTATATGGCCGTCTTCATCTCATTGATGGCAAGCAGGGCAAGATTCGCGTAGAACTCGTCAATTCAAAGAATGATGTGATTGCCAAGCAGGTCATCAACATCACCAATAATAAATGGCAGAAGCTTACTGCTACCCTTACTTCTCCTCAGACCGATGCCAAGGGTTTGATGCGTGTTTATCTGGAGAAGGGTTCTGAGAGCGTAGATCTCGACCATATCTCTCTCTTCCCTGAGGACAACTGGAATGGTCTCCGTGCCGACCTCGTACAGGATTTGGCTGACTTGAAGCCAGGCATCTTCCGTTTCCCTGGCGGATGTATCGTAGAGGGAACCGACCTCGATACCCGTTATGAGTGGAAGAACTCTGTGGGTGCTCCTGAGAACCGTCCTCTGAACGAGAACCGCTGGAGAGATACCTTCCCACATCGCCTTTTCCCTAACTACTATCAGTCATTGGGCTTGGGCTTCTATGAGTATTTCCTCCTTTCTGAGAAGATTGGTGCTGAGCCATTGCCTATTCTCTCTGTAGGTCTGGCTTGCCAGTATCAGAACGATGATAAGGATCCTAATGCACATGTAGCAGTCAAGGATCTCCAGAGCTATATCGACGATGCACTCGACCTCATCGAGTTTGCCAATGGTCCTGTCACCTCTAAGTGGGGTAAGCTCCGTGCCGATATGGGTCATCCTGCACCATTCAATCTGAAGCAGATTGGTATCGGTAACGAGCAGTGGGGTCCTATGTATCCTGAGCGTCTGCAGAAGTTCATGGAGCAGATTCATGCCAAGTATCCAAAGATCAAGATCTGCGGTTCATCTGGTCCATCTGCTGATGGAAAGGATTTCGACTACGGTTGGAAGCAGATGCGCAAGTTGGGCGTAGACATGGTGGATGAGCACTACTACAAGAGTCCAGAATGGTTCCGCAGCAATGCCAGCCGTTACGACAAGTACGATCGCAAGGGTCCTAAGGTCTTTGCCGGTGAGTATGCTGCTCATGCCGAGAATGATCCAAACTCATGGGAGGCAGCCCTTTCTGAGGCAGCTTTCATGACCGGTTTGGAGCGTAATGCTGATGTGGTTTATCAGGCTACCTATGCACCTCTCTTCGCTCATGTAGAGGGATGGCAGTGGCGTCCGGACCTCATCTGGTTCGATAACCTCAGCTCTGTCCGTTCTGCCAACTACTATGTTCAGCAGCTCTACGGCGAGAACAAGGGTACCAATGTATTGAAACTTACCGAGAACGGCAAGGCTGTAGCAGGTGAGAATGGTCTCTATGCCACCGCTTGCTTCGACAAGGCTACCAAGAGTTACATCGTAAAGATTGCCAACACCTCTAACGAGGCAAAGGAAATCAACGTCACCTTTAATGGTATCAAGAAGTTGAACCCAGGTAAGGTAACCGTTCTCCATGCCGACGATATTCAGGCAGAAAACAAGATAGACAATAAAAATGTGGTTGTTCCTGTAGTATCAGATGCACAGGTTCAGGGCAATGTATTGAACGTGAAGATGAAGCCAAACAGCTTTGTTGTATACCGTTTCTAATTGCCTACCTCCAATCTTCAATAAATCCTTAAGGTACAAATAGATAAGTGGATAATGTGAATCCCTTGCGACTCTAGTGGTTGCAAGGGATTTTTTCTCTTCTAATGCCCTTGAAATTACATGGCGACGCAGGAGTTTCTGTGTCAGGACGTAGGAAAGATTACGTCGCCATGTAGGAAAAAGGCACTTTATGTATAAGAAAAGTTTGAATTATGCATAAAAAAACGACCGAAATGATAGCAGTTAGCCAATTATTTCGTAACTTTGCACCCGCAAACTTTAATAAAACAATAAAAGAAGAATGGCTAATTTGAGATTTGAGGTTGTAGCCGAGGCTTTTAAGAAAAGACCTGTAGAGGTAGAGGCTCCCAAGGTGCGCCCTTCGGAGTACTTCGCCAAGTATGTATTCAACCGCCAGAAGATGTACAAGTATCTGCCATCTGATGTGTACGAGAAACTCATCGATGTGATAGATAACGGCAGTCGTCTGGACCGTTCCATCGCTGATGCCGTGGCTGCCGGCATGAAGCTCTGGGCTGAAGAAAATGGGGTAACGCATTATACGCACTGGTTCCAGCCATTGACAGAAGGTACTGCAGAGAAGCATGATGCCTTCGTAGAGCATGACGGAAAGGGTGGTATGATTGAGGAATTCTCTGGCAAGTTGCTTGTCCAGCAGGAACCTGATGCCAGCTCATTCCCTAACGGCGGTATCCGCAACACCTTCGAGGCTCGTGGCTATTCTGCATGGGATCCTACATCGCCTGTGTTCATCATCGACGATACCCTCTGTATCCCAACCATCTTTATTTCTTATACCGGTGAGGCTTTGGACTACAAGGCTCCATTGCTCCGCTCGCTCCATACCCTGAGTGAGGCGGCTACCGAGGTGTGCCACTATTTCTATCCACAGGTAAAGAAGGTGCAGACCAATCTCGGTTGGGAGCAGGAGTACTTCCTGGTAGATGAGAGCCTTTACTCGGCTCGTCCTGACCTGATGCTTACGGGCCGTACCCTGATGGGACACGACTCTGCGAAGAACCAGCAGATGGACGACCATTATTTCGGAACCATCCCTGAGCGTGTGCAGGCTTTCATGAAAGATCTGGAAATCCAGGCACTCGAACTCGGCATCCCTTGCAAGACCCGTCATAATGAGGTGGCACCAAACCAGTTTGAGCTGGCACCTATCTATGAGGAGTGCAATCTTGCTGTAGACCATAATATGCTCCTGATGAGTTTGATGAAGCGTGTGGCTCATAAGCACAGTTTCCGTGTACTCCTTCACGAGAAGCCATTCGCCGGCGTCAACGGTTCGGGCAAGCACAACAACTGGAGTCTCTGCACCGATACTGGCGTACTGCTCCATGCTGCAGGCAAGACACCAGAGGATAACCTTCGCTTCGTAGTTTTCATCGTAGAGACCTTGATGGGTGTTTACAAGCACAACGGACTGCTGAAGGCATCTATCATGAGTGCTACCAATGCGCACCGACTCGGAGCCAACGAGGCACCTCCAGCCATCATCTCTTCATTCCTGGGCAAGCAGCTTACCGATCTGCTCGACCATATAGAGAAGGCAGATAAGGAAGAACTCTTTGCTCTGGCTGGCAAGAAGGGTATGGAGCTGGATATCCCTGAGATTCCAGAGCTGATGATCGATAATACCGACCGCAACCGTACCTCTCCATTCGCCTTCACCGGAAACCGTTTCGAGTTCCGTGCTGTAGGTTCAGAGGCCAACTGTGCATCTTCTCTCATCGTATTGAATGCTGCCGTAGCTGAGGCTCTCGAAGACTTCAAGACTCGTGTAGATGCCTTGATTGCCAAGGGCGAGGACCAGACATCGGCTATCATCGATGTGGTTCGTGAGGATATCAAGACCTGCAAGCCTATCCGCTTCGATGGCAATGGCTATTCTGATGAGTGGAAGGAAGAGGCCCAGAAGCGTGGCTTGGATTGCGAGGCATCCTGCCCAGTGGTCTTCGACCGTTACCTGGACAAGGAGAGCATCGAGATGTTTGCCAAGACCAACGTGATGAGCGAGAGCGAGTTGAAGGCGCGTAACGAGGTGAAGTGGGAGACTTATACCAAGAAAATTCAGATTGAGGCTCGTGTGATGGGCGACCTGAGCATGAACCATATCATCCCTGTGGCTACCCACTATCAGAGCCGTCTGGCAAAGAACGTAGAGGGTATGATTCACATCTTCGGTGGCGAGGAAGGCAAGAAGCTGACCGCCCGCAACGTGAAGATTATCCGTGAGATAGCCGAGCGCACCGAGGCAATAGAGCGTGGTGTAGAGGCATTGGTAGATGCCCGCAAGGTAGCCAACAAGATAGAGAGCGAGCGTGAGAAGGCAGTAGCATATCACGACACGGTAGCTCCCAAGATGGAGGAAATCCGTTATCAGATAGACAAGCTCGAGCTTCTCGTAGCCGATGAACTTTGGACTTTGCCAAAGTATCGTGAGCTGTTGTTCATCAGATAATATTCCTGGATTAGGAATTGATATAATAAAAAAAGAGTGCATTGTTTATTACAGTGCACTCTTTTTTGTTCTGTGAATATGGTAAAGTAGGTTAAAAGTAATATAAAGAACGTGAGGAAGTTTGTTTCGTTGCTTGATAACGATGCAAGGAAGCAATTAGATCGATTGCGTGACATTTGTCATGCGATTATACGACACTTATCATACGGTCGGATGACAAATGCCGTATAATCACATGACATATACCAATGTTTAAATAAACCTAATAGTTTACACCAAAAGATACAAGTTATCACATTATTATATATATTTGCATCATCTTTCATAGAAAACAAAGAATATAGAAAACAACGAACCATCAAACAACAAGAAATATGGAACTGAAATACGACATTTGCATCCACTTCGGCTTGACTCCATACATGGCTCAGAAGTGGCTCAACCATTTCTGCGAAAAGGGTATCATGGTGAAGGAAGGCACTCAGCATACTTTTTGCTTTTAACGAATGTATAATGACAAGATGATACTTTGTTGCCCTATTGCGGTTTTATGCTATCTATTTTTTGTTAATTTCTCGATTTATCTTACTAAAAATAGGAAAAATGGAATATTTTTGCAGATTTTATGCAAAAAAAGATAATATTTCATATTTTTGTTGTAATTTTGCAGCCGATATCACATTATTATATAATAATTTAAAAAATAAGACGAGAAATTATGGAAAAAAGACTCTCGCTCTTCTTTGTTTGTCTCTTGATGAGCATCGGAGCAGCGTTTGCCCAGATTGACGTATCTGGAACCGTAATATCTGCGGATGACAACGAACCGATTATTGGTGCCTCTGTTTTAATTTCTGGGGGGGCAGCCACTAAGGGTACAGTCACAGATGTTGACGGTAACTTTAAACTGAATGTTCCTAATGGAACTAAACTCGTGTTTAGTTACGTGGGAATGAAAAGTCAGACAGTACTTGCCTCTGCCCACATGAAGGTGGTGCTTCATCCAGAAGCACAGTTGCAGGAGGTGGTTGTTACTGGTTTACAGAAAACAGACCGACGCTTATTTACCGGTGCTACCGACCGTGTAAATGCCGAGGAAGCAAAATTGAATGGTGTTGCCGACATCAGCCGTTCTTTGGAAGGTCGTGCTGCCGGTGTATCTGTGCAGAACGTGAGTGGTACCTTTGGTTCTGCTCCAAAGATTCGTGTGCGTGGTGCAACATCTATCTATGGTTCTTCAAAGCCTCTTTGGGTTGTGGATGGCGTTATCATGGAAGACGTATCCGATGTGAGTGCAGATGATTTGGCTTCCGGTGACCCGGAGACCCTGATATCTTCTGCCATCGCAGGATTGAATTCTGATGATATCGAGAGCTTCCAGATTCTGAAGGATGGTTCTGCTACCTCTATCTATGGTGCTCGTGCGATGGCAGGTGTCATCGTCGTTACAACCAAGAAGGGTAAGCAGGGACAGGCTCATCTGAACTATACCGGTGAGTTTACTACCCGTCTTATTCCATCTTATGGCAATTTTGATATTCTCAACTCTCAGGACCAGATGGCCATCTACAAGGAGTTGAGAGATAAGGGATGGCTCAATCTTTCTGATATTCTCAATGGCAGCGACTATGGTGTATATGGAAAGATGTATGAGCTTATCAATACCTACAACAGTACTTCTGGTATGTTCGGACTTGCCAACAATCAGGAGTCTCAGAATGCTTATCTCCAGCAGGCTGAGTATCGCAATACCAACTGGTTCAAGCAGCTTTTCTCTTCTGCCATCATGCAGAACCACTCTGTAAGCTTGAGCGGTGGTACCGAGAAGAGTAACTATTATGCTTCACTTTCTGCTATGGTTGACCCAGGATGGTACAAGGATAGCAAGGTGAACCGTTATACCGTGAGCATGAATATGACTCATCATATTCTTGATAATCTCTCTGTCAACTTGATTGGTGGTGGTTCTTACCGTAAGCAGAGAGCTCCAGGTACTCTGGGACAGGATGTGGATGTCGTATCAGGTCAGGTGAAGCGTGACTTCGATATCAACCCATATTCTTACGCCCTGAACACATCACGTGCGCTCGATCCTTATACTTATTATCATGCCAACTATGCTGCATTCAACATCCTGCATGAATTGGAGAGCAACTACATCGACCTGAACGTGGCTGATGCCAAGTTCCAGTTGGAGTTGAAGTGGAAGCCATTCAAGGATCTGGAGTTCGCTACTCTGGGTGCCATCAAGTATAGCACTTCTTCACAGGAGCACAACATTCTGGAAGATTCCAACCAGGCTTTGGCTTATCGCGCCATGGACAACGCACTGATCCGTGATGCCAACAAGTTGCTCTTCACAGATAAGGACGACCTCTATGCCTTGCCAGTATCTGTATTGAAGCAGGGTGGTATCTATCAGCGTACAGAGAATCGTATGTTGGACTATGACTTCCGTGCCACAGTCAACTACAACCATACTTTTGCGCAGAAGCACATCGTCAACCTCTTTGGTGGTCTCGAAACTACCAGCATCAGCCGTAACCGCAGCTGGTTTAACGGCTGGGGTATGAACTACCGTGGTGAGACAGCTTACTTCGAGTATCTCTATTTCAAGAAGTTGGACCAGGAGAACTCAAACTATTACAGCTTGCGCAACACCGATTCACGTAGTGCCGCATTCTATGCCAATGCTACCTATTCTTTCAACGGAAAGTATGTAGTGAACGGAACATTCCGCTATGAAGGTTCTAACCAGATGGGTCGTACCACCAAGGCACGCTGGATGCCTACATGGAACCTGTCAGGTGCATGGAACGTACACGAGGAGAGTTTCTTCCCTAAACTCAAGCCATTGTCAAGCCTCACCTTCCGTGTGTCTTACAGTTTGACTGGTACTCCTCCAGATGCAGCTTACTGCAATGCACTTACCAAGCTCTCTATGAATACCCCTTACCGTCCTACAACTACCGACAAGGAGTTGGGATTTGTGGTAGCAGCACTCGGTAATGATGAGCTTACTTACGAGAAGAAGCACGAGTTCAACTTCGGTGTGGATGCAGGTTTCTTCAATAACCGTCTGAATGTGACCTTCGATGTATATCAGCGTCGCAACTTCGATGAGATTGCTCCTACTGTTACCCAGCTCTATGGCACCGCTTATGCCAATGTAGGTTCCATGAAGTCATGGGGTGAGGAGTTGAGTATCTCTTCTACCAATATCAAGACCCAGGATTTCAGCTGGCAGACCAGTCTGATTTACTCTCACAACCGTACAGAAATTACCGACCTTTACAATCAGGGTCGCGTTATCGACCTGGTTCAGGGCAACGGTTTCGCCAAGCAGGGCTATCCAGCCCGTGCCTTGTTCTCAATCCCATTCGTGGGCATCAATGAGAAGGGTTATCCTGTATGCATCAATGAGAAGGGCCAGGCTACCGTGGGTAACCTCAACTTCCAGGAGCGTGACAATACGGATTATCTGATTTACGAGGGTTCTACAGACCCAGTCTACAATGGTTCTTTGGGTAACACCTTTAATTATAAGGGTTTCCATCTGAACGTATTCCTTACATACGCCTTCGGCAACGTGGTTCGTCTTGACCCGGCTTTCAGTGCCAAGTATAACGACTTGACCTCTATGACCCACGATTTCAAGAACCGCTGGATGCAGCCTGGTGATGAGAATGTTACCAATGTGCCTGGTGTAGTGAGCCGTTATGAGTATGAGCAGAACAGCACATTGCTTGCTACTGCCTACAATGCTTACAACTATACATCTGTTCGCACAGCCAAGGGTGACTTCATCCGTCTGAAGGAAATTTCATTGGCATACGACTTCCCACACCGCTGGTTTGAAAAATCACCGGTGAACAACATCTCATTGAAGCTTCAGGCTACCAACCTCATGCTGCTCTATGCAGACAAGAAGCTGAACGGTCAGGATCCTGAGTTCATGAATGCGGGTGGTGTGGCTTCACCAATGCCAAAGCAGTTTACTCTTACATTGAAACTTGGACTTTAATTATTGTAGAAAATAAAAATGAAAATAAAGAAATTATATATCGCCATTGTAGCGTTGGCATTGTCGGCTGGCTTGTCTTCCTGCAACGATTATCTGGACAAGCAGCCAGATAGCCGTCTGGACCTGCAGAGCCCTTCCGATGTGTCCAAGCTCCTGGTTAATGCTTACCCACAGGTACATCCAGCTTATTTGCTGGAGATGTATTCTGACAATACCGATTGTAACCTGAATACCGGTTGGGATGCTGCCGACCGTTTCCAGCAGCAGGCATACGAATGGGCCGACATCACCGAGACCAGTCCTTATGAGACACCTTCTACTTACTGGTCAACTTACTATGATGCCGTGACAACAGCCAATATCGCTTTGCAACACATCAACAGTCAGGCAGACCAGAGCTCTTATGCAGCCCAGAAGGGTGAGGCTCTCCTGTGCCGTGCCTACGCCATGTTCCAGTTGGCAAACGTATTCTGCATGGCTTATGATGAGACCACTGCAGCCAGCGACCTGGGTCTTCCTTACCCGGAAACCGTTGAAACCAATGTGCACGTGAAGTACGACCGTGGTACTCTGGCAGACCTTTATGCCAAGATAGACAAGGACTTGCAGGAAGGATTGAAGTTGGTAGGCTCAACTTATGACAAGCCAAAGTTCCATTTCACTTCTACCTCTGCATCCGCTTTCGCAGCCCGTTTCTACCTCTATTATCAGAAGTATGACAAGGCTGTGGAGTATGCCAACAAGGTGTTGGGCAGCAATGCCAAGAGTATGTTGAGAGACTGGGCAGCCTGGGGTTCTCTTTCTCCGAACAAGCAGGTTCAGCCTAATGCTTACATCAGTTCATCTGTAAAAGCAAACCTCCTGTTGCAGGTAGTTGCTTCTGAATGGGGAGCCATCGGTGGTCCGTTCCAGTATGGTGACAAGTATGCACATAGTGCCATTGTTTCAAGCAAGGAGACCATTCAGTCTGAGGGTCCTTGGGGAGTTAGCGACAAGGTGTTCAATTATACCGTGTTCAACTCAGGTTCTCTTTCTAAGTACATCCTCCGTAAGGTTCCTTACGATTTCGAATATGCTGATATCCAGGCAGGTATCGGTACCCCTCACGCAGTATATGCAGAGTTTACTGCCGATGAAACTTTGCTCGTAAGAGCTGAGGCTCAGGCTTTGCTCGGTCATTATGCCGAGGCTTTGGATGACCTGAACACCGAGTTGGCTGCCTTCTCTAAGGATGGTGTGCAGCTTACACTGGATGATGTCAAGAAGTTCTACAGCGACGATGTTACCGCTTATTACACTCCTGAGAAGCCAACTCCACGCAAGGCGTTCCATACAACCTTCGCCATCAGCAAGGATACAGAGGAGCCTATGCTGCAGTGCATCCTTCACCTCCGTCGAATCATGACCATTCATGAGGGCTTGCGCATGCAGGATGTAAAGCGCTACGGCATCACTATCTACCGTCGTGATGTGAAGAGCAACTATAAGATTACAGGCGTCACCGACACCATGAAGGCTCGTGACCCACGTCTCGCTATCCAGTTGCCACAGGATGTTATCACAGCAGGTGTTACACCAAACCCTCGCAATAAGTAAAAAACATAAAGTAATAGTAAGAAATGAAACATAATATATATATGTTGATGTTGGCATTGGTGATGGGCTTGGGCTTCGTGGCCTGCTCAGACAATGACCCGGACGGACCAACCATCTTCCCTGTTACCTCTCCAGAGAGAGACCAGTTGGACATGTGGTTGCAGAAAAACTACACCAGTCCTTACAACATCGATTTCAAGTATAAGATGGAGGACATCGAGTCTGACTATCAGTATACCCTGACACCAGCCGATTCTGCCAAGTCAGCTAAGTTGGCTATCATCATCAAGTATCTCTGGCTCGATTCATACGCCGAGGTATTGGGACCTGATTTCGTGAAGCACAATGTGCCAAGAGTTATCCACCTGATTGGTAGCCCAGCCTACAACAGCAACGGAACCATGGTTCTGGGTACTGCCGAGGGCGGTCTGAAGGTTACACTCTATATGGTGAACAGTCTGACCGATGCCATGCTGGAAAGCTATGCTTCTATGACAGAGTATTACTTCCACACCATGCACCACGAGTTTACCCACATTCTGAACCAGAAGAAGCCTTACGACACATCTTATAATAAGATTACCGAGTCGGGCTATGTAAGTGGTAACTGGTATCAGGTTCAGGATTCAGTGGCTCATGGCAAGGGCTTTGTTACTCCATACGCCATGTCAGAGGGTCTGGAGGACTTTGCTGAGATGCTGTCAACCTATATCACTTATACTCCAGATCAGTGGCAGGCTATCATCAATGATGCCCAGAAGGTAGGTGGTAACGAGGCAGTATCTGCATTGAACCAGAAGCTTAACATCGTAAGAAACTACATGCTGGAATCATGGGATGTGGATATCGATGTATTGCGTGCAGCCATCCTGCGAAGAGGTAATGAGTTGAGTTCTTTGGATTTGGAACATTTAAAATAGAATAGATTTATGAAACATATATTTGTAGCTATCGTTTGCTTGTTGGGCAGCATGAGCTTGCAGTCGTGTCTGCACGATGACAAGGAATTCTTCGACGAGTCGGCTGCCAACCGCATCGAGAGCACCGTTGAGAATACTCAGAAGATTCTGGAATCTTCAGAGAACGGATGGCAGCTTCATTATTTCACAGGCAAGGGTATGACCGGTGGCGGTTACACCTTCCTCATGAAGTTTGCCAATGGCAAGGTGACTGTGGCTGGTGATGCAGCCATCGCTGACCCTACAGAGCGTGTAACATCCAGTTATACCGTAGACCGCAGCATGGGACCAGTACTCTCCTTCAACACTTACAACAATATCTTCCATTTCCTGGGAGAACCTACTTACGGTGAGATAGAAGGTGATCAGGGTGATTGGGAATTTGTCATTACCAGACTTACTGAAGACAGTATCTTCGTAAGAGGAAAGAAGTGGGAGAACGAGATGGTATTTACCCGTATTCCTGCCGATCTGGACTGGACTTCTTATCTGAACAGCATCGCTGATGTACAGAAGCGCTTGGGTGTGAACTATCGCGTAGGCAATTCTACTGATGCCAGCAAGATGATTGAGATTAATTCCAGCAAACGCCACATCCTTTCGCGTACAGCTAATGGCCAGATTGTAGAGCAGCCATTCTATATTACTACCACCGGTATCCATGCCGTAAATGAGCCTGTGGTTCTGGATGGCAATGAGGTACAGGACTTCCTGGTCAGCAAGTCTGGCGTGTTGTCAGCCAAAGACAACGAGGCTCTTACCTTGAAAACTTATGCTCCAAGCATCGATACCTGGATAGGCAACTGGACCCTTTCAGCTATGCAGGGTTCTTGCGATATAACCATCTCTAAGGTAGAAGATGAGGAGAACATGCTGAAGGGTACATTCACCACAGGTGGATATACTTATAATATAGGGTTGGACTTCGACCCAGAGACGGGTAACCTTAACCTGCCATCTCAGTTGATTGAAGATCCTAGCGATAGATATCCTGCCCTGTGGCTGATGAATGCTGACTTGAATAAGGGTGCATTGCTCGGAGATGGTGGTATGAATATCGTATGGCACGGTGTTGCTCAGGAAGGTGATTTCGAGGATGATGGAATCGTGGCTGATAGAGGCTATGTCACCGATACTTTTATTGCCTTGGCTTGTACAAGCAAAGGAGAGCCTATCACGAAGGACGATAAGTATATATTTGTCATCGAATGGTATTTCCTTTCTAATTTGACTCCAAACAAATAAAAAATGAAGATGAAGAAATCTATATATATAATAGGTATAGCTGCCATGGGGCTGATGGCCTCATGCAGCAGCGATAGCGATTATCAGGCTGTGGCTGAGAGCACCATCAACGTGCTTTCTGCCCAGACGATGCTTGGACCTAACGACAGCGAGGGTGCTGTCACTGTTGACTGTACCCCTATGAAGGCTTATACCGATGAGCCTTCATGGCTCAGTACCAGCATCGAGGGTAGCACCGTGAAACTGGCTGCTATTGCCAACGACTCCCGCCAGTCGCGTAACGCCAAGTTGGTTATCAAGAAGACTGAGACCGATTCTGTGGTTATCAATGTAGCTCAGTATGGCTTGGTGCTTGAGATAAACAATGCTAATATGATTTATAGCAACAATCAGCCTGTTGAGTTCACGAAGACATACCGTTCTAACACCGATATGAAGGTTATCTATGCTCCTGAGTGGGCGAAAGCTTCGGTTGATACCAATAGCAAGGAATTGAAGGTATCGCTCAGCGAGAATACAACCGGTCATCTCCGTGCTGATTATATCAAGTATCAGGTGGCTGCCGTTACCGATTCATTCATCGTGAAGCAGTTTGATTTCGACAAGGATATTGCCGGAGAATACGTGTTTGCTTATTACGATTTTAATGAGGATACAAAGCTGGAACTCCAGACGGTTCGTGCCAAATTGAGCCGTACCGAACTTGCTATTCCTGAAATGGGACTGGTATTCCCTGTTTCTATCAACGAGGAAACTGGTAGTGTGGAGACCCGCAGCAGCCAGTATCTGGGTAAGTTTGGTAAGTACTATATCTATGATACCTTCTTCGATACGGATCTTCTTGGCTATGTGGGTTCAGAGTCTGGTCTTCTTTCTGCTACCTTGAAGTTTAGCGAGGAGTATGGAACTTACGGATTCTTTGGCGGTACCGCTTATACCATCAATAACAAGACGGGCGAATTCCTTGCCATGCTTTTGCAGACATTCAAGGCGAAGAGTGCTTCAGAGGCTAATTATTACAACGACTTCTGCTGGATGGTGGCGCCATATATCATGTCAGTTCCAAAGAAGGATCCTGCTTCTGTCAAGCAGCAGGCACCGGCATTGGCTCGCCAGTTGGCTCCATCTGCCAGCAGTCTTGTTACCAAGCTTTCAGCATGGCAGTCATATCGTAAATCATCTATCATCAAATAAACTTAATAAGTTTTTATTATGAGAATTTTATCTACACTTTGCCTCACTTTGCTCCTGGGAGCAAGCGGCACAGCAGCGATGGCCTCCAGCAAGGCTTCGTTTGCTAAGAAGTTTAAGAATGTTGACATTCATCGCCTGGTATCTGTTCCTGGTTTGGTGGATTGCAGCAACAGTGCTTATCAGATGCGTCAGGCTGGCTTTGCTACAGTCAGCAATGCTCCTATGCGTAGTAGTGATACTCCTGCCAATACTGCTTCGGGTCAGACTTACGGATGGGTAACTGCTCCAGACGCAAGCAACTGGTATTTTACCCAGGACATTACTTCCAGAGACTCTGTCTTCAGCGAGTTTTATACAGCCCACTTCCACGAGTCTTCAAATATTACCCTGTTTGATAATAACCACAAGCAGGTAGGTTCTTTCAGCGTCAAGGTTCCTGAAGGATGGAAGCATGTGGCAGACATCACTCCATACGGTCCTATCACCAAGAAACTCTTCGATAGAGACGAGAAGTCTAACGAAATTTTGGTGGAGTTCCACGATGCCTTCAATGGCTCAAACAAGTACCTCACCCGTGCCTATGATATCAATACAGGTGAAATCAAGTTCGAGATGGAGGGTACCGGTCTTGTATTCGATGCTTCAAAGGGATGGAATAGCTACCAGCGTCTCATCATGACTCACGAGTCTGATGAGAAGTATAGTATCGATGTCATCGCACCTCCTGCCAATGGACAGACAGACTGGACTGTAGAGCATACTTTCAACTTTGATATTGACAACAAGATTACCTATCTTCAGGGTTCTTGCTTCAACTGTATGAATGTGGATGGTACTCCTTACTATGTTCTGGCAGAGTATGATAAGCCATTTACAAAGACCGATGCAGGTGATGGTTCCACGGATATTAAGCAGGAGCCGGACAACTTCTTGGTGTTGAGAACTTTTGATAAGAATTTCGATAAGGTTGATAGCCTCCGTGTTTCCATCAATGCACCAGAGGGCACTCCATACCGTTCTGCTGCTTTCGGTCTCTTCGGCAACAACGATTTGTCTAAGGGCTACTTCAGCAACAACGGCAAATTGAACTATGTGGTAGGACTTCACGATTATGCTCCTGCTTTGGATGGAGACTTGATTTCTTATGCCGTTTACGACTCAGAGAATGGTAAGTTGAAGGATATCTGCGACAAGGTAACAAGCAACAAGAGGGGTTTGCTGAATACCATCCATGGTAAGTCAGAACAGATGTGGTTCTTGCAGACCATAGGTACAAGCGAAGGTTCAGGTCAGCAGATTCAGTTGGTTGATGTTCCTTCTTGCGAGAAGGTTTGTGTGTTGCCACAGAGCATTGATGGCAATGCCATCTCTTCTAATTTCGACCGTTACCCAACTACTGCCAATGCGCAGGGCTACCAGTATGTCATTGCTTTGTCAAAGGCACAGTCTAATGAGGCTGGTGAGGTTCTTGCTCCTATCGCTTGGGTGAACCCTGATTGCACCATCGATCATGTGGACCGACTTAACTTGGGCACAAAGGCAGAGAACTTCACTCCATTAATCAACAGCACATCACTCAACCCATATCTCTTCAATACCAATGATGATATGGAGTATGTATATATTGCCAAGAAGCGTCGCACGGATGGCAGCAACAAACTCGATAACGTCTTGGAAGTTTCCACGCTCGACGGTACCGTTATCAAGTCATGGCGTGGTGATGATAACTATGTCTTCTCACAGGCAAGTTTCCCTGTTATGGACGAATTGGGCAAGCGCCAGATGTTTGTCGTGTTCGAGGATAGAGCGAATAACAAGTATGACATGAAGTTCTACGACCTTCCTTTCACCAAGTTTGAACAGGGTGGTACAGGTACCGTAGAGGATCCATACCTGATTTCTACTACTGGTGACTTCCAGCAGCTGGCTCTGGAGCCAACCAAGAACTACAAGATGGTAGCTGATATTGATATGTCTAAGGCTGCACAGTGGTGGGCTCCTGTCAAGAACTTCACTGGTTCTCTGGATGGTGACGGTCATACTATCTATAATCTCGGTGTGAAGACAACTGAGGACCATGCAGGTTTGTTTGGTACACTTGACCTCAATGGTATTGCCAAGAACCTGATTTTTGTGAATCCTACTATAGAGGTGACCAATACCAACCAGTATGCCGGTGTGTTGGCAGGTGAGACCAATTATACTTATGATGGTAAGGGCCAGGCTACCAATGTAGACAGCATTTTTGTTTATGGTGCCAAGATTGCAGGTGATGACCAGGGCTTTATAGCTGCGGGCGGTCTCGTTGGTAGCGCTAATCTTAAGACCAAGATCAATAACTGCTCTTTCCAGGGTGAGATTACTTTGCCTAACACTGAGAATGTAGGTGGTATTGTTGGTCAGACACGTTCAGGCTCTAGTGTAAACGCATGTTATGCAAATGTCAATGCCACAGCCAAGACCGTTTTGGGTGGTATTGTCGGTATTGCAGGTACTCCTCATGATTACTGTACGTTCTCTAACTGCGAGGTTCGCGGTCAGTTGACAGCTGAGAATACTGTAGGTGGATTCGTCGGTGACAATTACTTCAACGAAATCTCTAATGTTGTCAGCCATGCTGATGTCGTAGCTACCAAGAAGTCTGCCTGGAACGGTTATGCTGCCGGTGGTATCATTGGTGTAATGGAGAGCGACTGGAATGGTGGTACTGGTTTTGCAAAGAACTGTGTATTCAATGGTTCTGTCAAGGCATTACAGGATGGTGAAGAGGTAAGCGCTCCTGCTACTGTTCATCAGATTGCCGGTAAGACTATTGCTGACGAGGAATATTCTGCTGGTGAGACTCCAAAGAAAGAAACTCGCCTGTCTGGCAACTACACTACCAACAATGTGGGTAGCACAGATGCTACAAGCGTAGATGGCGCCTACAAGGCAGCCAAGGAGATGGACAAGGACTTCTTCACAGGTTTGCAGTATGCTTACGGAAATAAGCTTGCTGAGCCTTGGAAAGAGGACGGAAGCAAGATTCCTACTCTTTACTTCAACAATATCGCAAAGGCATTTGCTGTCAGCTCTGATGACGTAACTGTAGGTACTACCGATGAGGGTACTGCTGTTGTCAAGGTTTCTGTATACGGCATGGAGAACCCTGACTTGGAGTCAGACTTGGATGTTTCTACTTCTAAGGATAATGCCATTGTTACTTTTGGTGAGGCTCACGGCAACACCATCGACCTGGTTATCAAGGGTAAGAAGCAGGGTATCGATGTAGTTACCGTTAAGTTCGGTGAGTTCTCAGCTACTATCAATGTAACCATTTTCAAGAACTTTGTAAGTGGTATCGAGAATGTAGAGGATGCAGAGGCTTTGGTTATCAAGGCTGCTGATGGTCAGATTTCTGCCGAGGGTGCTAATGCAATCTGGGTTTACAGTGTAAATGGCAAGCTCGTAGGCAAGACTTCAGGTGCTGCATTCAGTACTTCTGGTTTGACTTCTGGTCTCTATATCGTAAAGGCAACTGATAAGGCTGGTCATAAGGCTACAGCTAAGTTCGTTATCAAGTAAGTATGAAAAGAATCATTATATTCAGCTTATTGGTGGTCTGCTTCGTGCAGACCACCTTTGCTATTCCTGCTTATCCTAAACCTTTGAAGGTGAAGCAGGCTGATGGCTCCTGGCTCACCATCCAGATGCGCGGTGATGAGCACGGCCATTATGTGCTGACCTCTGATGGCATTCCGCTCGTGTTTAATGCTCGACAGAAAAATTACGAGTATGCCGATTGGAAGGATGGCAAGGTGCAGGCTAGCGGCATCAAGGCTGCTGAGGCTTCTGAGCGCACAGCAAAGGTCAAGGCTTTTGTTAAGAGCCAGGACAAGTCTGCCATCCTTGAATCTTTCAAGCGTGCCCGTCTGCAGCAGTTGCAGCAAACCCTTTCATCTCGCAGAAATGTTTCTCTGAAAGTCAGCAGCAATCCTCAGAAAGAGAAATTGAACAATTTCCCTACCATTGGTGAGGTTCACTCATTGGTCATCTTGGTGCAGTTTGCTGATACCAAATTCTCTACCGTAGGTAGCGATGCACATCAGTTCTTCAACAACATGCTCAATGAACCTGGATTTACTTACAGCAATGGTGCCAATGGAAGTGCGAGAGATTTCTACCTGAACAGTTCCAATGGCAGATTCCAACCTCAGTTTGATGTCATCGGTCCTGTAACATTGCCTGAGAAATATTCTTATTATGGAGCCAACAAAGGCTCTTCCGTAGATAATCCTGTCCGTCTGGAGGAATTCGTGAGAGAGGCTTGTACACTTGCTGCCCCATCGGTTGATTTCTCCCAGTATGACCATAACCAGGATGGCTTCATTGACAACATCTATTTCTTCTATGCCGGAAAGGGTGAGGCTGATTCAGGCGATGGCAATGCCCTCTGGCCACATTCTGCCTATTATTCGGATATCGCTACGCAGGCAGGAGCTGCCCAGACTTCGCTGAAACTGGATGGAGTAGAGGTAGGCAACTATACCTGCAGCAATGAAATCAATGGTACCCTCATCACACCTCAGCCTGCGGGCATCGGTACCTTTGTGCATGAATTCGGTCATGTGCTGGGTCTTGCCGACCATTATGATGTAAATTATGGCATAACAACCTTTGCACCTGGTTCTTTCGATACCATGGCGCAGGCTTCTTACAACAACAATGGCAATACGCCTGCGGCATTCTCTGCCTATGAGCGTGCCTGTCTGGGATGGCTCGACCTGACCGTGTTGAAGAATGGGGTAGATACCCTCAATGTCCTGCCTGACTTGAACGACAGCAACAAGGCATACATGGTGCCTGTGGG
Organism: Segatella copri; assembly: GCA_021628325.1. Classification (GTDB taxonomy): domain Bacteria; phylum Bacteroidota; class Bacteroidia; order Bacteroidales; family Bacteroidaceae; genus Prevotella; species Prevotella copri_R. Next base: position 40,575 of record JAJXAL010000001.1, read on the forward strand.
AGGAACCAATGATCAGGAATACTTCATCATGGAGAACCGCCAGCAGAAGGGCTGGGATGCGTTCATTCCGGGTCATGGCATGTTGCTCTGGCATATCGATTATGATGCAAAGGCTTGGGAGAAAAATGAGTTGAACATCACTGGCACTCATCAGCGTGTGGATATCGTTGAGGCTGATAACAAGCTTACCGACAATACCCGTGCGGGAGATCCGTTCCCTGGAACATCTAATGTAACCCAATGTAATCTGACTTCCTGGGCGGGTGGCAAGGTGATGTCACTGGATGATATCGAGGAGAAGGATGGCGTCATCAATCTCATGCTCGGTGGACTGAACCTGAAACTGAATACACCTGACGTAAAGGTTACTGAGGTCCAGGATAGCAGTATTGTGGTAGGATGGACTGATGTGCCGGTTGCCAAGCGATATGTTCTGAACATCAGCTCTGTGGTGAATGGAAAGAAAGAATCTCTGCCGCTCTATAATAATAAGGTGTATACAGCAGCACAGCCTTCTCTTCATGTTGAGGGCTTGAGTCCTGAAACAACCTATGAGATTACCTTGCAGGCTAACCGTGGCTCTTATTCTTCTGATGTCTACACCCAGCAGTTTACTACTGCCGCTATTCCTTTCAGCAAGTATTATGTGACTGATGTAAAGGCTACCGCAGTCGGTAAAACAGGCTTCACGGCTTCATGGAAAGGTATGGAAGCAGCAGATGATTACGTGGTCACCCTGCATAAGTTGGTTTATGCAACAGAGGAAACTCAGAAGGGCTATGATTTCAGCAAAGAACTCGAGGGTATGCCATCGCTTTGGAAAACCAATGGTAACCTGAGCATGAACAATTATGGCGAGGAATCACCTTGCCTCCGTCTGAACAAGATAGATACCTATCTGAAGATGGCATCTGCCGGCAACCGTATATCTTCTGTCAAGTTCTTCGCCAAGTCATCTTCTTCAACCAAGGCAACCTTGGCAGTAGAGGCTTATCAGAATGGAGAATGGAAGCAGATAGCTACTTTGCAGGGCGGTGCTGATATGGCTTCGGGAGATACCTATAGCTATGATTTGCCGGAGTTGGCTGATTCAGTAAGACTGAATGTCATCCAGCGTACTTCCGGTGCTTTCTATATCGATGATGTGCTTTTGGGATGCAATGCATTGATTCACGAACCGGTGGCAGCCTACCAGAAGGTTTCTACCAATGGCAAAACCGAGTTCGCATTCTCTGGTCTGGAATCAGATGCCACCTATGCGTTGGTAGTTAACGGTAGCAAGAAGGGTGAACTTTCTTACAGTTCCAAGGAACTCATCGTGACACCGGCAAGTTCAACGGGTATCAGTTCCGTTACAGCCACCCCGTCACGTAATGGACAGAAGAGATTCTACGATCTCAATGGCCGCAGGGTTTCTGCCAAGGAGATGCGTCATGGCATTTATATCGTGAAGCAGGGAAACAGCGTATATAAAATCGTGAGATAATAAATATTAGTATTAACTTTTAATGTAAGTGATTATGAAGAAACAATTACTTTTTGCGGCTATGCTCATGTTGAGCGCAGCACCAGCGGTTTCAGTATCAGCTGCCCAGCCTTTTGCGGCTGCAGCAGAAGAGGGTCAGACTCTTGCAACTCAGGAGCAGTATGATGCACTTGTGAAGTCTATCGCAGAAGTGCAGCAGAACATCGATGCTATGCTGAAGGAGATCAACGACAAGTATCCTGATGCAGAGGATACCAAATACTCGTTGAATTTCAACAAGGAAAGTCTTGATAAGATTGCAGATGAGGCTAAGGCAAAGTTTGATGCAAAGACGCTTACTGCAGCTGAGATTGAAAACTATCAGGCTTCTGTAAACGAGATAGCCGATGGTCTCAAGGATGCAGTGAAGAATGCAGCGCAGGAGGTTTATTCTTTCCAGGTGAATACCTCCTATCAGAATGCTGCTATGCATAAGTCTGAGTGTCTGGGACAGGTTCCTGAGAACGTGCAGAATTATTATGCACCAGCTTTCGATGAGCTGGATGCTGACATGATGCAGGTTTATATGCCTATCATGATGGGTAGTCCTGTAGAGTCAGCAGAGCAGGCTAAGAAGATGTGTGACCAGTTTGATGCCATCAGCAAAAAGGCTGATGCCCTCTTGGCTGCATCAAAGAAAGCTAGCACTTTGGTGGAAGACATCACAGCAACGCTCGCTTCATTGAATGAAGAAATGGAAAAGGTAAAGAAGGATTTCCCAGAGTATGACCTTTCTATGGTAAATGAATCAGCAGAGTATTGGAAGAACCTTGCTGCTGAGTTTGCTCAGGCTCCAGCCGATCCTGCGGCTCCTTATACAGAGGACAAGATTGATGGCTTTGCACAGGAGTTTGGTTATTTCAAGGAGAATGTTTCTGGCTTGTATGCTCAGGCACAGAAGGATGAGTGGATGGCTCAGTTCAACGCAAAGTATTATCCAGCTTCTCAGAAGATGGATGAATACGTCTCTACCCTTGACTCTGAGTGTCCAACAGTAAAGGATAAGTACTTTAACAAGCTGGATGACCTCAATGTAGAATTAACCCAGATGTACATGAAGCTTTATCAGGAAGACTTGACTCAGGAGCAGTTCAACACGATGATGGCTAGAATTGACGAAATCCTGCGTGAGGCTCAGAAGATAATAGATGAGGCTAAAGAGGCTGAGAAGGTTGCAACTGGCATCAGCAACATCTCTGTCAGCGAGGCTGTGAAGGCTGGCAAGGTTTACTCTATCGACGGCAAGTGCGTAAGCAAGTCTGTCAAGGGTCTTGTCATCATCAATGGCAAGAAGGTGATTTTAAAGTAAATTATATATCTTCTCTCGAGCCCATGAAGTAGGGCTTAAAATTGACTTCATTTCGGCTTCCTCAGTCTTTGTGCTGAGGGAGCTTTTTTTTGCTTATCCTGAGCAGAAAAGCGCGAACTAAGTTAAATATTCATAAAAGTTTGGGGTTAAAACTCGTAACCTACACATAATCAAAAAAATATGTGTAATTTTGCAGTCCGATTATTTCGGGGATACACTTAGAGTCCCCAAGATATGGTGTGTTAATAGCATGCCCTGTGGCCGGGGTATGTGGTTAGTGAATCACCTGTCTGAATAGTGAGTAAAAAAGATTAAAACGTTTTTTAGTAGTAAATTTAAATTTTAAAATGGACACATTAAGTTACAAGACTATTTCCGTAAACAAGGAAACAGCTAAGAAAGAGTGGGTCGTAATCGACGCTACCGACCAGGTTGTAGGTCGCCTCTGCTCTAAGGTTGCTAAATTGCTCCGCGGAAAGTACAAGCCAACTTTCACTCCACACGTAGATTGTGGTGACAACGTAATCATTATCAATGCCGCTAAGGTAGTTTTCACTGGTAAGAAGGAAACTGATAAGGTTTACACTCGTTACACTGGTTATCCAGGTGGTCAGCGCTTCAACACTCCAGCAGAGTTGCGCAAGCGTCCTGATGGAATGGACAAGATCCTCCGTCACGCTATCAAGGGTATGTTGCCAAAGGGCCCTCTCGGTCGTTCTTTGATGGACAACCTCTTCATTTACGATGGCACAGAGCACAAGCACGAGGCACAGCAGCCAAAGGCTATTGATATTAACCAGTATAAATAATTAAGGTAGAATGGAAGTAATTAATGCAATTGGTCGCCGTAAGAGCGCTGTAGCTCGTGTATACCTCACAGAGGGTACCGGTAAGATCACAATCAACAAGAAAGATATTGAGACATATTTCCCATCAGCAATCCTTCGCTATGTAGTAAAGCAGCCATTGCAGTTGCTCGAAGCTGAGGGTAAGTATGATATTAAGGCAAACCTCGACGGTGGTGGTTTCACCGGTCAGAGCCAGGCTCTCCGCCTCGCTATCGCTCGCGCACTCGTTAAGATCGACGCTAACGATAAGAAGGCTTTGAAGGATGCAGGCTTCATGACACGTGACTCACGTGCTGTTGAGCGTAAGAAGCCAGGTCAGCCAAAGGCTCGTCGTCGCTTCCAGTTCAGCAAGCGTTAATCTTATACATATTTTATTATATATATACAGATTATATATAGCTGAGCTAAAAAGTTTAGTATCTAAATCGGTGAGATTCCATTAATCGGGGACTACTCATCGACTGATCTAACATTAGATTCAAAAAGAAAGTAAACACAATTAAAAAAGAAAAAACAATGTCAAGAACAAATTTTGACCAGTTACTTCAGGCAGGTTGCCACTTCGGACACCTCCGTCGCAAGTGGAATCCAGCAATGGCTCCTTACATCTTCATGGAGCGTAACGGTATTCATATTATCGACCTCAACAAGACTGTCGCTAAGATCGATGAGGCTGCTGAGGCTCTCAAGACAATTGCCAAGACAGGTAGAAAGATCCTGTTTGTCGCTACTAAAAAACAAGCTAAGGACGTAGTTGCTGAGAAGGCAGCTTCTATCAATATGCCATACGTAAACGAGCGTTGGGCTGGTGGTATGCTCACCAACTTCCCTACAATCCGTAAGGCAGTTAAGAAAATGACAAACATCGATCGTCTGTTGAACGATGGTACATTCTCTAACCTCTCTAAGCGCGAGTTGCTTCAGGTAAGCCGCCAGCGTGCTAAGTTGGAGAAGAACCTCGGTTCTATCGCAGATATGGCCCGTCTCCCAGTAGCCCTCTTCGTTGTTGACGTAATGAAGGAGCACATCGCTGTTAAGGAGGCTAACCGTCTTGGTATTCCAGTGTTCGGTATCGTAGATACCAACTCTGATCCTAAGAATGTTGATTACGTTATCCCAGCTAACGACGATGCTAAGGATTCTGTAGATGCTATCCTTACTGCAGTTTGCGGTGCTATCGCTGAGGCTCTCGAGGAGCGCAAGGCTGAGAAGGCTGACGACAAGGCTGCTGCTGAGCAGAAGGACCAGCCTAAGAAGAAGGCTGCCCGCAAGGACGAGGCTGAGTAATTAGGCAAAGAAATATATACTGAAGCCATTGATTCTGTTTATGATTCGATGGCTTTAGTAGCTTTTAAGCAAAGATTATTATTAACTTTTTAATATAAAAATATTATTATGGCTGTTTCAATTGAAGATATCAAGAAACTTCGCGCTATGACTGGTGCTGGTCTTGCTGACGTTAAGAAGGCACTCACAGAGGCTGAAGGTGATTTCGATAAGGCAAAGGAGTTGCTCCGTGAGCGTGGTCTCGCTATCGCTGCTAAGCGTTCTGATCGTGAGACTTCTAACGGTTGCGTTCTCGTTAAGAAGGTTAACGATTTCGCTGCTATCATCGCTCTCAAGTGCGAGACTGACTTCGTAGCTAATGGTGCTGACTTCATCAAGTTGACATCTGACATCCTCGACGCTGCTATCGCTGCCAAGGCTCACACTCTCGACGAGGTGAAGACTTTGAAGGTTGGTGATGCTGATGCTCAGGCTGCTGTTACACAGCGCTCTGGTATCACTGGTGAGAAGATGGAGCTCGACGGCTACTGTGTTCTCGAGGGTGACAACATTGAGGTTTACGACCACATGAACAAGCACACTTTGTGTACTATGGTTCAGCTCAACGAGAACAACGAGGAGGCTGGTCACAAGGTAGCTATGCAGGTTGCTGCTATGCGCCCTGTAGCTCTCGACGAGTCTTCAGTTTCTGAGGAGACTAAGAAGACTGAGCTCGAAGTTGCTGTTGCCAAGACTAAGGAAGAGCTCGTAGAGAAGGCTGTTAACGCAGCTTTGAAGAAGGCTGGCATCAACCCAGCTCACGTTGACTCTGAGGAGCACATCGAGAGCAACACCAAGAAGGGTTGGTTGACACCTGAGCAGGCTGAAGAGGCTCGCAACATCAAGAAGACTGTTGGTGAGGAGAAGGCTGCTACTTTGAACCCTACTATGATCCAGAACATTGCTAATGGTCGTCTGGCTAAGTTCTTCAAGGAGAACTGCCTCGTTGACCAGGAGTTCCAGTTCGGTGACGGTGACAAGCAGACTGTTGCTCAGTACCTCGCTTCTCAGAGCAAGGATCTCAAGATCGTTGCTTACCAGCGCTTTACTCTTGCTGCTGAGTAATCATTACTCAAAAGCAAGCGTTAATTTGACTTATAGTTAAATTAGAATACCGGGAGTTATGAAGTTAAGCCTCGCTTTGCTTCTAACTCCCATTTCTTTTTTATATAAAAATTTGATGTTATGAAGATATTTGCCATCGGTATGAACTATACCGAACACAATAAATCGCTGCATGGTACGTTATCTAAACCAGAGCGTCCTGTCATTTTTACCAAGGCAGATTCTGCTTTGCTCAATAACGGCAAGCCTTTCTTCATCCCTGATCATCTGGGAAGAATAGAGTATGAAACCGAAGTAGTGGTTAGAATATCCAAGTTGGGAAAGACCATTCCGCAGCGTTTCGCCCACCGCTATTACGATGCAGTAACCGTAGGTATCGACTTTACGGCACGCGAGATGCAGAAGAAACTGCGCGAGGCTGGTCAGCCTTGGGAACTCGCCAAGGGATTCGACGGTTCTGCGGTTATCGGCGAATGGGTTGATATCCAGAAGTTCCGCGATATCCAGGCACTGCACTTCCGTCTCGACCTCAACGACAAGACCGTACAGGAAGGCTGCACGAGCGATATGCTCTACAAGGTAGATGAAATCATCTCCTACATCAGCCAGTACTTCACGCTCAAGACGGGCGACCTGCTCTATACCGGATGTCCTACAGGCTGTGGTCCTGTCAATATCGACGACCATCTCGTAGGCTATCTCGAAGACAGGAAGGTGCTCGATTTTCATTGTAAATAAACAATATTGCAAGCAATATATCGATATGAACACAACAAAGGTTTGGAAATACATGCTGCTGGCATGTCTGCTCATGCTGGTGGCTCCTGCTCAGGCACAGCGATTCTTCAATCTGACCTCTTCTGAAGTCAGAGTAGATTCCGTGTTGCCCCGTTTCGTGTATTCCATTCCTTTGACCGGTGCATACCGTGATTCAGTATATACCGTCAGCCTGAAATATGGCGAGTATATCGACATGACTGCCTCCGACATCGCCAATTACAACCGCCTGTCGGGTGCAGTTCCTCCTGAGCAGGTATTACCCCAGCAGCGGGTTACCGAATGCCGTAAGCAGGGCGTACTCCAGATAGATTTCAGTCCTGTCGTGTTCCGCAATAACCGCCATCAGCTGCTGGTCAGCTTCATGCTCCAGGTAGATGCCCGTCCTCTGAAGCGCTCCGAGCGTTCCAGTCGAGGTTCTTTACTGGCTAAGGGCAAAGTATCAGCCTTTGCTTCTTCTGATGCTTTGCGCTCAGCTACCTCCCTTTATGCCTCCCATTCCGTCCTAGCCTCAGGCAGATGGGCGAAGATCAGAGTCAGCGAAACCGGTTTTCATCAGCTTACCGAACAGGTAGTGCGCCAGGCAGGCTTCTCCGATATCAGCAAGGTGAAGATTTACGGCTATGGCGGCAATCTGCAGAACGAAGCCCTTCTGGCGAGTGATCTGCAGGCTACCGACGATCTTCAGGAAGTTCCCCAGTGCATCGTTGACGGAAAGCATTATTTCTATGCCCAGGGTCCGGTATCCTGGAAGTCGGAGACATCTCTCCAGCGCATCCGTAATCCTTATTCCGATTACGGCTACTATTTTATTACCCAGACCGATGGAGCGCCACTGGTGCAGGATTCAGCCACCTTTGTCTCTTCCCATTATCCGCAGCCTTACGATTACCATTCCCTCTATGAGGCAGATGGTTACAGCTACTATCATGGCGGCAGAAACCTCTTCGATGCAGAAGAGCTGAAGGTGGGCGATGAGAAAAAAGTGGTAATCACGAATACCACCGGTTCTGCGATAGGCAAACTCTCCGTAGCCCTGACTACCACCACAGACAGCAAGGCACAGATTCTGAAGAACGGCAAGGCTTTGGGCGAAATCACCCTTTCTGTCAAAGATGACGGTACGACGGAGGAGATTAAATACATCAAGGCTACAGAGCGGGTTGTCACCTATCCCGATTCCGATTTCCAGGATAAGGATACCATCTCCATCAAGGTCTTATCAGGTGCTTCCATCCGCCTCGATTATATCTCCGTAACGTGGGCAGAGCCTAGAAGCTGTGCCTTTACCGCTGCGAATCTGAGCTCCGGTGGAAAGATACCGGCTGCCCAGTATGTCTACGGCATCACCAACCAGGATCATCATGCCGATGGAGCAGCCGATATGGTCATCATCATACCCGCCTCACAGAAACTGCTGAAACAGGCACAGCGACTGAAAGAATTTCATGAACAGCACGACGGACTGCGTGTTACCATCGTGCCTGCCGATGAACTCTATAACGAATTTTCTAGCGGTACCCCCGATGCCAACGCCTACCGCCGCTACCTGCGCATGCTTTCCGACCGCGCACAGAGCGAGGCAGATATGCCGAAATATCTCCTGCTCTTCGGCGACTGCGTATGGGATAACCGCATGCTTACCTCCGGTTGCAAATACCTGAATCCAGATGATTATCTGCTGTGCTTCGAGAGTGAGAACTCCTTCAGTGCCGTATCCTGCTTCGTCAGCGACAGCTGGTTCGGCATACTCGGCGAGGGAGCCGGACTGTACCCTAACCGTGAGTTGCAGGATGTAGCCGTAGGCCGCTTCCCGGTAACCTATGCAGAAGATGCCAAGGTGCTGGTAGACAAGACCATCAGCTATGCCCAGAATGCCAATGTAGGCGCCTGGCAGAACACCCTGATGTTTATGGGCGATGACGGAAACGGGAACGTCCACATGAAGGATGCCGATGAGGTGGCAAATGATGTGCTTGCCACCTATCCCGCCTTTCTCGTCAAGAAGGTGATGTGGGATGCCTATACCCGCGAAACCTCCTCTTCGGGCAATACCTATCCCGAAGCAACGAGAATCATCAAGCAGCAGCAGGCGGCGGGAGCCCTCATCATGGATTATGCCGGACATGGCGATCCTACCCAGATGTCGCACGAATCGGTTCTGAAACTCAACGATTTTGCCGATTTCCGCAATACCAACCTGCCGCTCTGGGTAACCGCCTCCTGCGATATCATGCCGTTCGACGGACTCGAAGCCAACATCGGCGAATATGCGCTGCTCAACGAAAAAGGCGGCGCAGTAGCCTTCTATGGCACCACCCGTACCGTTTACGCCCATTATAACAGACATATCAACCGTGCCTTCATCCACAGAGTGCTCAGTCTGGTAGACGGCAAGCCTGTCACGATAGGCGAGGCGCACCGACTGGCGCAGAACGACCTGGTGAGCGGCAACGTACCTAATTCCGGCTCTGATGTCACGGTAAACTATCTTCACTATTCCCTTCTGGGCGACCCGGCTCTTGCACTCAATCTGCCTATGCATCAGATAGTTGTAGATTCCATCAACGGCATACCTGTTGCCGGAGCCGCAAACCTTCCGATGCTCAAGGCAGGCTCTATCGCCCGCATGGCAGGTCATATCGAGGGAGCAGACGACTTCCGGGGCGTGATTACCGCTACCGTAAGAGATTCCAAGGAGACGGTTACCTGTCGCCTGAATAATACCGATAAAGATGGTGCCGAGAAGGCTTTCGAATATGTAGACAGAACCAAGACCCTGTATCAGGGCACAGATAGCGTCAGAGGCGGCAAGTTTGCCTTCTCCTTTGCCGTTCCTATGGATATCAATTATTCCAACCAGAGCGGTCTGGTCAACCTCTATGCGGTGAATACCGCCAAGACCCTCTCTGCCCACGGCTCCAGCGAGCAGTTTACGGTAGGCGAGAGCGAGGAGATGAAGAACGATTCCATCGGTCCTTCCATCTACTGCTATCTCAATTCGCCTTCTTTCGCAGACGGCGGCAATGTCAATACCACTCCGTTCTTTGTGGCAAAGATAACCGATAAGGACGGAATCAATGCTGCTGGAAGCGGTATCGGCCACGACCTGCAGCTGGTGATAGATGGCGATATGTCGAAGACCTACGTGCTGAACAGCAATTTCACCTACGATTTCGGAACCTATACCAGCGGTTCCACCTATTACAGCATACCGCAACTGGAACCGGGCAAGCACGAACTCACTTTCCGTGCCTGGGATATCCAGAACAACAGTTCTACGGTGAAGCTCCGTTTCAATGTGGTGAAGGCATTGAGTCCTGCGCTCTTCGATGTGGGTGTTACTGCCAATCCGGCGAAGACCTCCACCACCTTCATCATCAGTCACGACCGCACAGAGAGCGATATGGACGTGGTGGTAGAAGTGTTCGATTCGTCGGGCAGACAGCACTGGCGCCATTCCGAAAGCGGTGTACCTACCTCGGGCAGCTATACCGTAAGCTGGGACCTCACCTCCGATAGCGGCACCCCTCTGGGCACCGGCGTATATCTCTATCGCGTCAAGGTGGCGAGTGATGGCAGCAGCTACACCTCTAAAGTCAAGAAACTCATCATTATTAAATAAAAATATATTTACAATGGCAATGAAAAGAATCTATAAGATATTTGTCTTGGGATGTCTCGCTCTGATGGCATCAGAAGTGAAGGCGCAGGATAAGAAAGACCTCTTCAATCCTGTGAACTATGCAGTCATTTCGCAAACCATAGCTCCTGATGCCCGTGGTGGTGGTTTGGGAGACATCGGTGCGGCTACCGACCCTGATGTCAACTCCCAGTACTGGAATCCGGCAAAATATCCTTTCACCATTTCGCGTGCCGGTGTGTCGCTCAATTTCACTCCTTGGCTGCGCTCACTGGTCAATGATATGAACCTTGCCTATCTCTCTGGCTATTACCGCATTGGCGATTACAGTGCCGTATCAGCATCGCTCCGCTATTTCAATATGGGTGAAGTGTTTACCAGTCAGGAAGGTGCCGAGAGTGGCACGGGCATGACCATCAATCCTTACGAGATGTCGGTGGATGTGGCTTATTCTCTGATGCTCAGCGAGAAGTTCTCTCTTGCTGCCGCCATCCGCTGGATCTATTCCGATATGCGCTTCGATTATACCGAAGATAATTCGCCTGCCTCCGCTTTCGCAGCCGATATCGCCGCCTATTACCAGAACTATGTGGTCATCGGCCAGCGCGAATGCCAGTTGGGTTTGGGCTTGAATATTTCTAACATCGGTAGTAAGATTACCTTCAGTGGCAAGGAGTATGGCGAGTTCCTGCCAGCCAACATGCGTCTGGGCGCTTCGCTGATGATTCCTATCGACGAATACAACCGCGTTACCCTGGCAGCCGATGCCAGCAAGTATCTGGTGCCTACCGTTCCGAAGCAGGAAGAGGGTGAGGACAATTCAGAATACGAAGACCGTGTGCATCGTGAGTATGATGATATTTCGGGCATCAGCGGTATCTTCAAGAGTTTCAGCGATGCCCCTGGCGGTTTCAAGGAAGAGTTGGAGGAAATCAACTACGGTCTGGGTGCCGAGTATGTATACAATGATAAGTTTGCGCTCCGTGCCGGTTATCATCACGAGAGTCAGAGCAAGGGTAACCGCAAGTACTTCACCGTAGGTGCCGGTTTCAAGATGAATGTCTTCTCGCTCGATGCTGCCTATGTGGTGGCTACCGCCAAGAGCAACCCGCTCGACCAGACCCTCCGCTTCACCCTGTCGTTTGATATGGATGGACTGAAGGACCTCTTTAAAAGGTAATGTTGAATGTTGAATGTTGAATGTTGAATGAATAGTGTTGAATGTTGAATGTTGAATGAATAGTGTTGAATGTTGAATGTTGAATGTTGAATTAGGCTAGCGCCCTTGAGTCCGTTAGGCAAAAATTCAACATTCAACATTCAACATTCAACATTCAATTAATTTAAAGCGATGAATATACGTGTAGGATTTGGATATGATGTCCACAAGCTGGTGGCTGACCGTGACTTGTGGCTGGGAGGAATCAAGATAGATTATGAACTGGGATTGCTGGGCCACAGCGATGCCGATGTGCTGATACATGCCATTTGCGATGCCCTGCTGGGCGCCGCCAACATGCGTGATATCGGATATCATTTCCCGGATACGGCAGCAGAGACACTGAATGTGGATTCTAAAATTCTGCTCCGCAAAACGATGGAACTGATAGCTACCAAGGGCTATACACTGGGCAATATCGATGCCACAGTCTGTGCCGAACGCCCTAAACTCAACCCGCATGTGCCAGCCATGAAAGCATGTCTGGCAGAGGTGATGGGGGTAGATAAAGACCAGATATCCATCAAGGCAACAACCACCGAGAAACTCGGATTCACAGGCAGAATGGAGGGCATCTCCGCCTATGCCACCGTTCTTATCCAGAAAGGATAGAACGCAATCATCACGCCCTGAAAGGGCAGAAGCTCCTAGCCCAGGGCATCGCCCTGGGTATAATAGCAATCAGCAAGGCGCCCTGTAAGGGCAAAAGCTTTATATTCTGCAAAATGTAGAAAAAGTGTCAGAAAGTTGTTAATTTCCGTTTCTTTTGTTCATTTTTGCTTGATATATATCAAAAAAATGCAAAAACGTCACACTTTCTTGGCTAAATATTTGGTGGATAGCCGAAATAGTAGTAATTTTGCAGCGTCAAAAGGTTAATAGATTGTTTAGGTTAGTAGTAATAGATTTAGGTTTTTAGTTATTAGGTTTTAAGGTAGATTGTTTAACCGATAATTGAGAAAGTCGTGAGACTATTTTGATTAGATTTTTTAAGTTAAACATATTACATGCCACAGCTCGTTGAGAGTTGTGGCATGTTTTTTTATGCCTCTTTCTCCCCCTTCCGTTTCCTCTTTTCCGATTTCCTCGAAAAAAACATGCCTTTTTATTTTGTTTTGTCTCCGATTTGTGCTATCTTTGCAGTATCAATCAATATACGCAGCTTTTTGCGGTATCAAAAATATACGCAGATGAGAGTACTCATAGTAAATACAAGTGAAAAGACAGGCGGAGCGGCAGTAGCAGCCAACCGCCTGATGGATGCCCTTAACAACAATGGCGTTAAGGCAAAGATGTTGGTACGCGACAAGGAGACAGAAGACATCACTGTGGTCAGTCTGCCCCGTTCGCTCAGGTTGCAGTGGAACTTCCTGTGGGAGCGCTGGTGCGTGTTCTGGCATCTCCATTTCTCCCGTCAGCGCCTCTGGGAGGTAGACATGGCAACATCGGGCACCGATATCACCAGGCTCCGCGAGTTTCAGGAGGCAGATGTCATCCATCTCTCCTGGATCAACCAGGGCATGCTCTCACTCAAGAACATCCGCAAGATAATCCGCAGCGGCAAACCGGTGGTATGGACCATGCACGATCTCTGGCCAGCTACCGGCATCTGCCATTATGCCCGTGGCTGCAACCGCTATGCCTCCGCCTGCGGCAACTGTCCGCTTCTCCCCAATAAAGGCAGCAAGAACGACCTCTCAGCAAAGATATTCCGCCGCAAGAAGGAACTCTACCATCGCGGCGCCATCTCCTTCGTCACCTGTAGCCGTTGGCTCGAAAAACAGGCAAAGGGCAGCGGTCTCTTCGTAGGTCAGCGCATCACCAACATCCCGAATCCGATAGATACCCACGTGTTCTGTCCGCAGGATCAGGCAGAGGCGCGTCTGCGTGCCGGTCTGCCAGCCGACAAGCATATCATCCTCTTCGTATCCCAGCGCGTAACCGACGAGCGCAAGGGCATGCGTTATTTCATCGAAGCCATCGACCGGCTGGTAGCGCGCTATCCTGAGATGAAGGAGAATACCGCCATCGCCATCCTGGGCGGCCATTCCGAGGAAGTGAATCTCACCCTGCCGTCCTATTCACTCGGCTATGTCAGCGATGAGAAGCAGATTGTGGCAATCTACAATTCGGCAGATGCCTTCGTGCTGCCATCGCTCGAAGATAACCTCCCTAACACCATCATGGAGTCGATGGCGTGCGGCGTGCCGAGCATCGGTTTCAGGGTAGGAGGTATACCTGAGATGATAGATCATCAGCAGAACGGCTACGTGGCCAACTACCGCGATACCGAAGACCTGGCGAGTGGCATCCACTGGGTACTCGAAGAGGCCGACAGGGCGGCTCTGAAGCAGGCATGTCTGCAGAAGGTAGCACAGAACTATTCTCAGCATGCTGTGGCATTGAAATATATTGAAGTTTATAACGAGGCGATGGCCTACAAAAACTATAAGTTATGATTAAGTTCACCGTCGTAACCTGTACGTACAATGCCGAGAAGGAGTTGCAGCGTACCCTCGACAGCGTGCAGCGCCAGACCTACTGCAACATCGAGCACATCATCATGGATGGCGGTTCCCGCGACCGCACCCTCCAGCTGGTGAAGGCATATCAGCATCGCAATGCAGTAGGTGAGAGCTCGCACGAAATCGTGGTCGTATCAGAGCCCGACAAGGGACTTTATGATGCCATGAACAAGAGCATCGACCGAGCTACGGGCGATTACCTGGTGTTCATGAATGCCGGTGACACCTTTCCTACAGCCGATACGCTGGAGTACGTAGAAGGCTGTGTAGGCGAAGGCGAAGTACTGCCTGGCGTACTTTACGGCGATACCGATATCGTGGACGAGATGGGCCATTTCCTGCGTCATCGCCGTCTGGCCCCACCCAAGAAACTCACGTGGCGTTCGTTCATCTGGGGCATGCTGGTATGCCACCAGTCATTCTATGCCCGCACAGACATAGCCCGTGAGATTCATTACGATCTGCACTACCGTTATTCGGCAGATGTAGACTGGTGTATCCGCATCATGCGGGAGTCATCTCGCCGCAAGTTGCCGTTGCGCAATGTCCATGCCGTCCTCACCCATTTTCTGGATGGTGGCATGACCACGCAGAACCACAAAGCCTCCCTGAAGGAGCGTTTTCAGGTGATGCGCACCCATTACGGCCTTCTTCCCACCCTTGCAGTTCATGCCTGGTTCGTGATAAGAGGGGCTGTAAAAAAGTAAAAAGGTAAAAAGAGCCTTAACCCCTTTCGTTTAGTTAATAATTTATAGTTAATAGTTGATAGGGCAGCCTCGCTCGACGGCGTTAGCCCTCTATAAACTATCAACTAAAAAAGCGGCCCCGTTCCCAGCGATTCCATCGCTGGTCCCCTTAAGTCTTGAAAAATAGCCCCTGGTGTGTTCTTGCATCAGGGGCTTTTAACTTTACGGGGACCAGCGATGGAATCGCTGGGAACGGGGACGAACGGGGGTACGCCTTTTTTACCTTTTTACCTTTAAAAGCCCCTTCAGGTCGGCGATGATGGCCTGGGTGTAGGCTCTTATCTGAGATTCTGACAGATCGCTGATATGTTCGGGAGCGAGGGCGGCGATGTGCTGGCGGCTCTCCATCTCTATCATCGTGGCGATAGGGAGGAGCTTGTGGGCTGTCTTGCCGATGGCTTCTATTGATAACTCGCCTTCGGTTGCCTGCTGGAGGTTCTGGAGATGGGATGACAACTCCTGCTTGACGGTGCTGAGTATCTCGGCTTCTGCCTCCGGATCGCCTTCTGCAAAGGTCAGGAGGGCTGCAAAGCGGGATTTCTTATTGGTTTTCTCTGTAATATCCTCTGCTGCTGATGCAGTATCCCTTGTTTTCTCTGCCATATCCTCTGCTGCTGATGCTGTATCCTCCAAACCGAGGATTTCTTTCAGCTTCTCTGTGCTGAACGGCTTGAAGAGGCAATCGTCGAAACCGGCTTCTTTCAATTCTCTGATGATGCTGGCATCGTGGGCGGTCATCGCTACAACCTTCATGTGGCTGTGGTTGATGTGCTGAATCATCCTGATGCCGTTCATCTCGGGCATTTCGATATCCATCATCATCAGCGCAGGATGCTCGTTGTGGAGCATGGTGAGCGCCTCGGCTACATGCAGACAGGCAAAGACTTGCCAACTGTCGCCTACCAGCTTCTTCAGCATCTCCTGAAGCAGACGGAGCTGCAACGGGTCGTCATCGAGCAGCAGTATCTTGTGATTTTCGAAATGGGGCTTGGCTGGGGCGAGCGGCTTCTGCTCTTCTGCCTCTTCTGCTGCAGGAGCGGTACCTAAGGCAAGCGGAATGGTGACGGTGAAGGTGCTGCCCTTGTCCTTGACGGATTCCAGACGCAGGGTGCCCTGAAGCAGATTGACCAGTTCCTGGGTGATGTTCAGTCCGAGACCTGTGCCCTCGATGCCCTGGGCACTCTTCAGACGGGTGAACGCCTGGAACACCTTCTGGCGCTCTTCGGTGGTCATGCCCTTGCCGGTATCCCTTATCGAGAAGGTGAGGAGGTGCTGGGGACTGATGGCTGCCTGGATGGTGACGCTGCCCTTATCGGTATACTTGATGGCATTGCTCACCAGGTTGTTGAGTATCTGACGGATACGGAAGGCATCGGCACGGTAGTAGGTCTGCGGACTGCTGATGCCATCGAGCTCCAGATGCAGTTCCAATCCCTTCTCCTGGCTCAGAATCTGCATCTCTCCGGCACACTGGCGGAACATGTCGGCAGGCGAGAAATCTATCGGGTTCAGTTTCATCAGTCCGTTTTCCAACTGGTGATAATCGAGCAGGGCGGCAACGAGCCGGGAGAGATGGGTGGCAGAACCCTTGATGCTGTTGAGACAGGAGATGCCCTGCGGGGTGTCGACATAATCCTTCATCAGGTCGATGAAACCAGAGATACTGGCAGCCGGAGCCTTGATGTCGTGGGTGATGGTGAGGAGCAGGCGTTCGCGCTGGTTCATGATGCGCCTGATTTCCTCGTTAGCCTCTTCGAGATTCTCGCGGTAGATGCGTTCCTTCTGCGTATCGCGGTAGATGTAATAGACGAGGATGACGGCGGCTGTGATGGCTACGATGGCAAGCAGACCTATCTGCCAGAGCAGATTTTTGCGCGCCTGCATCGCCTGGTTGATAGCCTGCTGCATCGCCTGACGTTCGCGCTGGTGGATATCGTTGAGCTGCTGGGAGGAGCGCAGGGCGAGGCGGGCATTGGTTATCTGCAGGTCTCTCATCTCGCGGTTGATGGCATCGTGGTTATCGTGCGTAGACTGCTTCTCCTTGCGGTCAATCTGTTCCAGAATATTGGCTACGTTTCCGGCTAAGTTAACCGGGGTAGAGAGGGTATCGGTGACAGCCTGGTTACTGTCGCGTCTGATGCTGAGCGTTTCGGCATGTTCCTTCCTGAAGGCATCGGCAAGGCGGCGGAAGAAGCCCTTGCGGGTTTTCATCACCTCTACGGTAGTGTTCTTTGCCACATGAGTCTTGGGTGCCTTGGAATGCACGACAACGGAATCTTCGCCACTGTTGAGGCTGTTCATCTTCTCGTGCAGATAGTTGTGGGCTGACTTGCCCTGCATGGCGCGGGTAAGCTGCTGCAGATTGGTCTGTTCCTCCTTGAGCAGGTTGGACATGGTGCTGTCGGCTGCCTGTCGCTTTTCGATATAGTCGCGGGTTGCCTGGTTGATAGCGAGCACGGTTGTGGTGTTGCGGTATACCAGCCCTATCGCCAGAATCAGTACGATGGCGACGATGATGTAACCCAGGGCTACCTTGAAAGGAACGTTTGTTTGCTGCATCTTCTTATCTTTTAATGTTTTGAGTCTTTTTGCTATTTGCGTGCAAAGTTAATCAAAAATGCGATATAAACCAACGAAAACAGGAGATAAATGCCAAAATCTGGTCATCTATCTCCTGTTTCATTGAAAGCGACGCGTAATTACTATTTTCTGAAGGTGAATTTACTCTGCTACGGTTGAATCCACTGTTGTTGCTGTAGTGTCTGTAGGAGTCTCTGCTGGAGTCTCAGCTGGTGTTGCTGTTGTGTCGGCTGGAGCTACTGTGTCTACTGGTTCTGAACCTGCAACGTTTACCATTCTGTTACCTGCAAATACATTGCTAACTGATACCATTGCTACTGCTGCGATAACTGCAAATACTAACTTTTTCATAATTTTTCTGTTTTTTAATTGTGAATATTATTGTTTATTAATTCTCTTGCTGAAACTCATTTGCGAGTTCGCTAAATAATATCACAATAGGCGTGCCAGAAAATGGTGAATTTGGTTAAGTGTCTGATAATCAGGGATGATGGTGTCTTGTGCCAGAAACGGGATGTGGGGAAAGTGGGGAAAAGGTGTAGAAAAATTCCCCAATATAGTGTGGAATATATTGGGGAATATTTTACTCCATGCCGTATTTCTTCATCTTGTTGTAGAGTGTCTTGCGGTCGATGGCAAGCAGTTGGGCTGCCTTGCTCTTGTTGCCGTGGGTGGCTCTCAGGGCAGCGGCGATGCTTTCCTGTTCCGACTGTTCGCTGTGCAGCTGCATATTGATTGGTCGGGCTGTGGAGGTCTGTGCCATCGTCTTCTCCAGTTCCTGGGCACCGATATACTTGCCACGGGTGAGCAGGGTGGCGCGCTTCATCACATTGTTCAGTTCGCGCAGGTTGCCCGGCCAGTCGTATGAGGCAATGATTTCGGAGGCTTTGGCATCCATTCCGAGCACATTCTTGCCCAGTTCCTGGTTGGCGTGCTTGATAAAGAGGTTAGCAAAGAGGAAGATGTCGGCACCTCTGTCCTTGAGGGCAGGCATGTAGATGGTAAACTCGTTGATGCGGTGATAGAGGTCCTCTCTGAACTTGCCTTCGGCTACTGCCTGCGCCAGATTCTCGTTGGTGGCACAGATGAGTCGGATATCCACATCAATCTCCTGCGTGCTGCCCAGTGGACGGATTTTCCTCTCCTGCAAGGCTCTGAGGAGCTGCACCTGTACTTCGTAGTTGAGGTTTCCCATCTCATCGAGGAAAACCGTTCCACCGTTAGCTATCTCGAAGGCACCCTTCTTATCCTGTTCGGCTCCGGTAAAGGCACCCTTCTTATATCCGAAGAATTCAGATGCTGCCACCTCCTTAGGAATGGCGCCGCAGTCGATGGCATAGAAAGGCTTGTCCTTGCGCAGACTCTGTTCGTGGATGCTGCGCGCCACATATTCCTTTCCGGTGCCGCTAGCTCCGAGAATGAGCACTGACATTGGGGTTGGGGCAACGAGCGAAACGAACTCGTAGAGCTGTTTGGAAGCCTCGCTTTCACCTTTTATATATCTAGGCACCTCCGTAGCGCCCTGCTGCTCTTCTTGGGACGCATCCTGCATGGCGGCAGATTCCGCACGCTGAGGGGCAGAAACCGCAGAAACAGCTGACTGGATAGCCTCACGGATTTTCTCTAAGAGGATTTCGGGATGGAAGGGTTTAGCCACGTAATCGGTAGCACCCGATTTCATGGCACATACAGCATTCTGAACCTCTGCATAGCTAGTCATTACGATAAAAGGCAGGTGGGCATCGGTCTTTCTGATATGCTGGAGCAATACCAGTCCGTCATGGTCGGGCAGACGCAAGTCGGAAAGAACCAGATGGAATGCATCGCCGGCTCCCATCGCTTTGATGGCAGCGCCTACAGATGTTACCCTTTCTACATCGAATCCTTTCTTTTTGAGCCAAGTCTGTATCATTGTTCCGAATGCCAAATCGTCTTCTACAATCAATATCCTCTTCATGATGTTCTGTTTTATCCTCTTCTAAAATATCGTTATATATAACTTTGTGCAAAGGTACGGAAAAGTTGTATGGAAAGCTATTTAATTCACATTATTTAGCAATAAAACCGACTAAAATTCTACAAACCCTGTTCTATTATCTTATTTTTAGTGAAAAGAACAATTGTTTTCGGATAAACGCATGCTAGTTGCTTTATTTTTTGTATCTTTGCATAAGAAAAGCTGCACTCGGCAATTTGAAAGCAAGCTTTCATTGCACTCGTTTGCATTTTCTTTGCAAGATAAATAAGATTTAGAGTCATGAATCCGATAGTACAAACCATCATATTGTCAGCTTCGGCGGTGCGCATGTTGCCGCATATCGCTCTGTATCTGCTCCATAAGAAGGAGATAGATGCCGACCTGCTGAAGGTGCAGGACAGGAAGCCTACGGTGCTCAACCTGATTAAGGCATGCACCCGCGAAAGGAGTTTCCGCAATCTGTTTTATTACCGCATGGGCGAATACCGTTCGGTTTTCATCAGCTGGCTGTTGCCTCCCGAGCGCACGATGACCATCTGGTGTCCGCATATCGGGAAGGGTGCGCATCTGGAGCACAGCTATGCCACCTATCTCAACGCAGAAAGTATAGGTGATGACTTCTACTGTCTGCAGATGGTGACGCTGGGCAACGGCAAGGGCGGCAGACCTACCATAGGAAATGACGTGAAGATTTATACCGGAGCCACGGTATTCGGCGGCATCCATATCGGCAACCACGTGACGATAGGCGCCGGTGCCGTGGTATTCCAGGATATTCCCGACGGGGCTACCGTGGTAGGGAATCCGGGAAGAATCATTCAGAAATAATCAATTTAAAGATAGAGAATATGAACTATGCATTGATCATAGCCGGAGGTTCTGGCAATAGAATGGGACAGGACATCCCAAAGCAGTTTATGCATGTAGACAACTGTCCTATCATCATCCATACGATGATGGCTTTTCAGAAGCATCCTGATATTCAGGGTATTGCTGTGGTATGTCTGGCAGGTTGGGAAACGGTACTGCAGTCGTATGCCAACCAGTTCTGCATTACCAAGCTGAAATGGATATTCCCTGGCGGAAGCAATGGTCAGGAGTCGATTCACAATGGTATCTATGGCTTGAAAGAGGCGGGATGCGGTGATGACGACCTGGTGCTGGTGCATGATGCCGTGCGCCCACTCTTGTCGCAAGACATCATCTCATCCAATATCGCCATCTGCCAGAAGTATGGCTATGCCATTACGGGTATCAAATGTAGAGAGGCTATTCTGGAGAGCGAAGATGGTTTCACGACCAACACCAGTATTCCGCGCGACAAACTGATCCGTACCCAGACACCCCAGACCTTCCGTTTGGGCAATCTGATAGCAGCCCACGAAGAGGCTAAGGAGAAGGGCATCACCAATTCGGTGGCATCCTGTACCCTGATGGCAGAACTGGGAGGCAGACAGATGCATATCGTGCCTGGTTCAGAGAAGAACATCAAGATAACCACCGTTGAGGATCTGGAGATACTGAAGGCACTGATGAAGGTTCAGCCTGAGGCTTGGTTAAAATAAACATGTTATGATAGGAAATTCACCATATAAGGAAGATATTGCGCACCTTTTCCGGGAAGGTTTGGAATTGGAGCGTCTGCATGGCAAAACCATTCTTGTGGCTGGTGCTACAGGATTGGTAGGAGGCTGTGTGGTTGATGTGCTGATGCAGAATCCTGCCCGGTGCTACAAGGTGATAGCAGCCGGAAGAAACAAGGAACGTGCCCGACAGAAGTTTGCTGCCTATTGGGAGGATGAATCTTTCTTCTTTGCAGAGATAGACGTTACCCAGCCTGTCATCAAGAGCATGGACAGGATGATAGGGGAACCAGTCTATAATGAGTTGGCTGAGGGCGCTGATTACATCATCGATGCAGCCAGCAATGCGAGTCCTAACTTCTTTAAGCAGAACCCTGTAGAGGTGATGAAGGCGAACATCAACGGCGTATCCAACCTGCTGGAATATGGATTGAGTCACCGCATGCAGCGCATGGTTTATATCTCTTCGGGTGAAATCTATGGCGAGGGCGATGGCTCTGAATTTACCGAGAAGAGCAGCGGCTATGTGGATTGTGCATCGGTGCGTGCCTGCTATCCATCTTCCAAACGTGCTGCCGAAACGCTCTGCATGGCATACGGAGCAGAGTATGATGCCGATGTGGTGATAGCCAGACTGAGTCATACCTACGGCCCGGGCTTTACGGAGAGTGACAATAGGGTGTATGCCCAGTTTATCCGCAATGTTCTGAAGGGTGAGGATATCGTCCTGAAGAGTAAGGGTGAGGCTTTCCGCTCCTGGCTCTATGTAGTAGATGCCGCCCATGCCATCTTGCGCCTCCTGCTGGATGGCGAGAAGGCAAATGCCTATAATGTGGCTCATTCAGAATCGAATATCTCCATCCGCCAACTGGCAGAGCTGATAGCCCGGAAAGCGGATAGAAAGGTGGTGTTTGATATTCCTGAGGCGGATGCGCAGCAGGGCAATACCACGCCTATCACCAAGGCAACCTTCAGTACGGATAAACTCAAGGCTTTAGGCTGGAAACCGCTCTTTGATGTAGAAGAAGGTTTCGGACATACCTTGCAGGAAGTGAGGGAAGGCTAAAGCTTTCTTTTAATCTCATCCCATGTTTCCCGCTTTTCCATGTTCAGATAGTAGCGAAGGTGTTTCTCTACTCTCTGTTCTACGGGTGGAAACTTCATATAGTCGCCAAAGAAGTGGCGCAGATAGGTATCAGCCTGCTCCGGCAGCAAGACGGTGGTATCCTCGAACGGGAATTCCTTGCCCTTGCCGAGCCATTCCTTCGGGAAAATCTCCTTATAGTGGTAGGAACCCGTATTCACCAATACGTTCTTCGCCTTATCGAAGTCATACCGGTGACTCATCTCGTCCATCTGCTGGATGAGGCGGTGGCGCATCTTGCTGCGGCAGAAGAAGGCGAGCGTCTTGATGGCAAAGCGGCCCCAAGTTTCCTTGTGCAGGAGCAGGGAAATGTAATCGATGAAGGTGTTGTGGGTGGTTACGGCGTTCAGACGATTGATGGTCTTCGAGTATTTGCGATACAGCGCCTTTGCCGTTTCCAGGTCATCGTCGGTAGCATCAAGAGGGAAGATATCTACGTAAAGACCGATGATGCAGGGACGCTCCTTCTCCTCGATAAGCGTAGTTTCGCGATTCACGAGTTTGGAGAAATACAGCGGGTATGACTCGTTGTTGTAGGGAGTTACTACCTCGTATTTGCCAAAGTTTTCGTGCTTGGCGATTTCGAGCAGACGGTCGTAGTCGGGGCGTGGCATCAGTACGTCGATGTCATCGTCCCAGGGAATCATTCCGTGGTGACGGGCAGCTCCGATGGCTGTTCCGGCACAACAGTAATATCTGAGGTGATACTTGTTGCAGATTTCGATGAAAGCCTTCAATATATCGAGTATTGTGGCGTTCCATTCCTTCTTGATGTTCTTAATATCCATACTTTTTCTGTTTTACGACTGCAAAAGTAAGCAAAAAGTTTTGAACTTCAAACTATTTATGCTACTTTTGCATTCTAAAAAGTAAAAACAAGTAATATTCTATATTTATCAGATAGAAACGATGGCAGAATCATTAAAGGAAAAAACCGCCAAGGGATTGTTCTGGGGAGCGATGAACAGTGGCTCTACCCAGGTACTCAATATCCTCTTTGGCATCTTCTTGGCGCGCTTGTTGTCGCCAGCCGATTACGGTATCATCGGCATCCTCACCATATTCACCCTGATAGCGGGCAATCTGCAGAGTAGCGGTTTTACCCAGGCGCTGGTGAATATCAGGAAACCCACCGACAACGATTATAACTCGGTGTTCTGGTTTAATGTCCTGGTGAGTCTTACCATGTATGTGGTGCTCTTTTTCTGTGCGCCGCTGATAGCAGATTTCTTCCATCAGCCTTGTCTCACCGCGCTGTCGCGCTTTGTGTTCCTGAGTTTCTTCATCTCTTCGTTTGGCATCGCCCAGAACGGATATATGATGAAGAACATGATGAACAAGGAGATAACCATCGTTAATTTCATGGCTCTGATCAGTTCGAATGTCGTGGGACTGGTGCTGGCATTCAACGGCATGGCTTACTGGAGTCTTGCCTGGCAGCAGGTTATCTTCATCCTCGTGCTGAACATCGGAAGATATTATTATACAGGATGGCGCCCGAACTTTCATATCGATTTCGGACCGGTGAGAAAGATGTTCGGATTCAGCGTGAAACTTTTGGTTACCAACATCATCAATACGGTGAGCAACAATGTGTTGACCTTTGTCTTCGGTCGATTCTATCCGATTAATGATGTGGGTAACTACAGTCAGGCATACAATTGGGATACCAAAGCTAATTCGTTTGTTGCCAATACGGTGGGACAGATAGCGCAGCCCGTACTGGCTTCTATCCAGGACGATAAGAACCGCGAGTTGCTGGTGTTCAGAAAGATGCTCCGTTTTACGGCATTTCTTTCTTTCCCATTGATGTTTGGCTTGACTTTGGTATCACGCGAATTCATTCTGATTACGATTCATGAGAAATGGATAGCCAGTGTGCCGCTGTTGCAGATTCTTTGTGTGAGCGGTGCCTTTATGCCGATTTATACGCTCTATCAGAACCTTGCCATCAGCAAGGGGCGTTCTGATGTGTATATGTGGTGCAACATCGGTCAGGTGGTGGGCTTGTTGGCGTTGGTATTGTTCTGTCATCAATATGGCATCCAGACCATGGTGATAGCCTACACCTTATTTATCATCGCCTGGCTTCTGGTCTGGCAGTGGATGATGAAGCGTGTTGCCGGCTTGCGGTTCCGCGATGTGGCAAAGGATATTCTGCCATTCATGCTCTGTGCGGCAGCCACGATGGTAGTTACCTATTTTATGACCCGCAGCCTGCAGAACATCTATCTCCTGCTGCTGGTACGCCTGCTGGTTTCAGCCACCATCTACTTCTGTATCATGAAACTGCTGAAGGTGCAGATATTAGAAGAGTGTATAGCTTTCTGTAAGCGAGGTAGATAAGATTCACCCTCTTGACAGGTACACCCTTTTTGATGAGCTTGATGATGAGGTGGATGAGGCAGCTCTTAGGCTTGTAGGCGAGTGCCTGATCCACCTTTTCGAAGGCTACCTGTGCGTTTGCTGCCCAGCGGTAGGCATTGACGATGCCTATCTCGGTGGCTCTGAGATACTGATGCTCCGTATCGTTCTGCTCAAAGAAATCGATGAGTCGGCGGGTTGACTTGAAGTATGACAGGAGGTTCTTTTCAGAGATGTTGTGATTGTAGGAATTCTCGTTGTCGGTGCGATAGTAGTATACCGCATCATCGATGTTCACCTTTTTGCCGTAGAACATAAACTGGGCATTCCAGAAAAGATCTTCCGCATAGTTGATGCCTTCTTCAAAGAATATCCTGTGCTCCATGATAAGCGAACGCTTATAGATTCGACCCCACAGCCGGTTGGTGATGATGTTCTGGCAGACAAGCAGTTTGAGCAGTTTCCCGTCAGCAACATCAAAAGGCTTCTGGAGTATGCCTGCTTTTCCATCGCACCACTCCCTGTAGCCGCCATCAATCAGGTCGGCATGGCTACTATCTGCTTTTTCTGCCAGTTTCTTCACAGCATCTTTTGGCAGCATGTCATCGCTGTCGGCAAACAGAAGATAATCGCCTGTAGCCGCCATCAATGCCGTCTGTCTTGCAGCACCCACACCCCGGTTTTTCTCATGGTGGATGATACGTACCTGCTGTGCTCTTTCAGGATATTCCTTCAGAAGCGATTGCAGGATACCGATGCTTTTATCGGGGGTGCAGTCATCTACAAAGATGTATTCGATAGGCACATACGACTGTTCGAACAATGACCGGACGCACTGTTCGATATATTTTTCTACCCCATAAATGGGAGTTAAGATACTTATTTTCAGCATGATGTTTTAATCTAAGATACTTTTTTATCTTGCCGGATACTTGCTTTTATCTTGTGAGATACTCGAATATCAGCGTGCTGTTATAGAAGAACAGGAAGATGGTGATGATGGCGAGTCCTCCGCGAAGATAAGGCAGATATTTCTCCTGACAGTTTCTGATGATGTATCCGATACAGATCGGAATGATGAATGTCCAATGGGCAGCCATGATATAAACCTCGTTCAGTCCGAATCCCATGACCAGATGAATGAAGGCATCGCATGCCACCCATGAGGCTGTAAGCCAGAGAAAGGCAGAGCGTCTTCCCATCCAAAAGCCCATGCACAGCAGAATCACGATGATGCCCTCTATGATATAAGGAACGGGCGTCTGGTATTTCACGAATATCGGACGGTGACTGTGGATATCTTCCAGCAGATGCTCCCTGTGCAGGATAAGTGATTCGCCAAAAACGTTTTCTACCAATGATTCAGAACGTGAGATAGACATATCAGCCCATGAAAGCATGCCCCGTTTCTGGATATTCTTGCCTGCGATGGCCTTATCGTGCTTTTGTTTCTGTTCCATCTTTGCCCTGAAAGTACTGTCTTTCGCTGCTTTCTGAGCCACGAGTCGTTCTCCTTCCAGACGGTTCGGAATGATGAAAGCCTTGTTCTGGTAGATGCCTGCAGCCCCTATCAGGAGGGTAGGCAAAATGATGCCCAAAGCCAGATATTTCGGGCGGAAGAGTTTTTTGCCATTGGTAAAGAGGGCGGCAAGGAAGGTCTTGGCGCCATTGCTCAGCGTGATGCCTGCCGTGAAGAAAAAGAGCAGGGCTGTTTGCCACCAAGGCATGCTGCGGTGTTCCTGCTGCTGTTTGCCTGCCAGATAAAGTGTCATCGACAGGAAGAAAAGCGACATGCCGAAATGGTCATCTACAAAGGTGACGAGCAGCACGTAGGCAAAGGAAAAAAGCATCGCTGTGAGCACATTGCTGTCTATAGCCTTTAGCTGCATCACCTCTCTGAAGATTCTTCTGAAGAAGAGGGTGGAGTAGGTGGAGAAGAATGTCATCATCACCGCCACGATGATAGTTGCCCAGTTGCGGGAGGTGAGTTCTATCAGCCAGCCGTTCAGTAGCGAGAAAGGATAGAGGAAGAAAGGGAGCATGGGATGGCGATACTCCGTGTAATACACCTTCCACTTCGAGAGGGTAAGGTAGGTGTAGGGGTCGAAACCTGAAATCTGAAAGTTCTTGGTGAAGAGCGTCCAGAATCCTGCTTTCGGTTTGCCGAAATCATCAAAATGATAGGTTATCATCAGCACATTGAAGGCGATGATAACGATGAGTGTAATCAAGGCAAAGAGCCTTTCTTCTTTTTTAATTCTAAATATATTGTTCATTCTCTGATTATTTTTTTTGCTGGGCTGATGCATGCCGCATCTCCTTCTTAGCGCTGCAAAAGTAATTGTTTTTTCTGAATATTCAAAAAGAAAGGCTCTATTTTGTGCCTTTTTTCTGATAAAAACGGAGTTTTATTTTGTATTCTCTTTTATTTGGTGTATCTTTGTCGCAATGATGATGAAAAAGTCATCAGGACGGACAGTTGGATAATAAAGATAAATAATGACAATGAAACATGCTTTTTTGATAATGGCTCATGGCAGTTTACCGCTTCTCAGGGTATTGCTGTCGATGCTCGATGATGAGCGCAATGATATATTTCTGCATATCGACCGGAAATCGGATATGCTGGATGGTGCTGAACCGCTGGTTCTTTCCAAGGCACGCCTCTTTGTGTTGGAACAGAGGGTGGATGTGCGTTGGGGAAATCTGAGCCAGATTAAGGCGGAGTATGTGCTTTTCGAGGAGGCTTTGAAGCATGGACCTTATGCCTACTACCATCTGCTGAGTGGTCAGGATTTACCTATCAAATCGCAGGATTACATCCATCAGTTCTTTGAGGAGCATCAGGGTAAGGAGTTTGTGGGCATCAATCATGGTGAGGAATTTGAATGGGATTGCCGCCGGAAGATGATGCGTTATTGGCTATTTACCAGTCTTACCCGCTCGAAGTATGGGGCTTTGAATGCCATTACCAGGCGACTGAATAAATATCTTTCGATGCTGCTCATGCCGTTCCTGCATCGCCAGAAGATGGATTTTGCCAAGGGTGCCAACTGGGTGAGCATCACGCAGGCATGCGTGGAGTATGTGGTGAGCCAGAAGCCGTTTGTATTGAAAAGATTCAATTATACTTTCTGCCCTGATGAGTTCTTCCTGCAGACCCTGGTATGGAATCATCCCGATTTCCGGGCCGCCCTGTATTCTGAAAAAGATGAATATGAGGGCTGCATGCGACTTATCGACTGGAAACGGGGCAATCCATACGTCTGGACTTTGGCAGACAAAGAGGAGCTGGAACAAAGCAACCGCCTCTTTGCCCGTAAGTTTGATATGAAGCATGAGGATATCATCCGCTGGATCAAGGCTTCTTGCTAATATTTATCCTAGCATGTAGTCTACCAGCAGATATCCGTTGCTTATCCACAGATAGAGGGTGATGGCGAGCATCAATCCTCTGAAGGCCCATTTCTGGTTCTTTCCTTTTGCCTTGAGCGCCAGGAAGGCGATGGCGATAGGAAGGGCATACATATAGTGGGCAGTCATGATATATACCTCGTTGATACCGAAGCCCAAACCGATATGGAGGGCAGCATCCATCAGGAAGAATGTCAGGGTGAGCCAGAGAAACTTTGATTTTCTTCCGGCAAGGATGCCAAGTAAGAAAAGCACAACGATGAATGCCTCTACCGCATAATTGACCGCAGACTGGTATTTCACGATAACCGGACGGTTGCGCAATACATCGCCCAGAAGGTTCTGCTGGTGCAGCATGATGCTTTCACCGAAGAAATTCTCGACCAGAGTTTGCGAGCGGGAGGTCGTCTTGTCGGTCCAGTTCATGAATTCGCCCTTGGCGATAGGCTTGCCCGTGTTCTTGTTCCATATCTGTTTATGGTCACGAACATATTTGGCATGCGCTTTATCCTTGATGATTTTCCTGACGGCAGTTTCTACCTTTGCCGAGTCTTTCACGCCAGTGCTGTCGCGGTATTGCTGGTAAATCTTGGCTGTGGCTTCCTTGTTTTTCTTCATCTTAGCCTCGTGTCTTGCCATCTCCTTAGGCCATACGAAGGTGCGGTATTCCCATCTGGCGAAAGCCCACATGAGTGCGGCAGGAAGGATGACTCCTATCAGGAAGTATTTGATACTGAAGAACTTTCTGCCATTGGTGAAAAGGGCGGCAAGATAGGTCTTCAGACCATTGTTGAGCGATACGCCCGCTGTAAATACAAAGAGCAGGATAGTCTGCCAGATGGTAAGCTGTCTGCCTTTCTTCATGCATACGCCTGTGATATATAGGGTACAGAGGAGTATGATCATCGACATGATGAAATGGTCGGGTACCATCGCTGAAACCATCACATAGGCGAAAGAGAAATAGAAGGCAGAAAGCAGATTGGCATCAAAGCGCTCTGTACCAATCACTTCTCTGAATATACGGTAAAGAAAAATGAAGGAATAGAAGGCGCAGAACACCAGGATAGCTCCCACGACAAACTGAACGCAGTTGATGCCGGTAAGCATCATCAATCCTTGATTTATCTGATTCGGGATATACATGAAGAACGCCAGCAGCGGGTGGCGGTATACGTTATATTCTGTGTCCCAGTGAGATACGATGCTATAGGTAAGCGGGTCGAAACCTGCCACATGGAAGGTCTTGACAAAGAGTTTGTGATAATTCTCTGTAATCTGCGAGAACTGGCTGTGGTATTTGATGACAGTCAGGGCATTGAGGGCACATGCTATGATGAGTGCGACGAGTGCTGAAACTCTTTCCTCTTTCTTGATTTTAAAAATATCGAATATCTTTTTCATATCTTTCTTTTATCGTGTTTTGGGAATCCCCTTATTTCTTCAGGAAGAACCTTACCAGGAGGAAGTTTACCGGGATGCAGATGCAGAGGGTGGGTATCATAGCCAGCTGTTTGGCTAGACCCAAGCCTACGAAGAGGTTGAGGCAGAGGGTCTGCATCGAGTAATTGACGACGTGGGAGAGGGTGAATCCTGCTCCGCGCTTGGCATTCGCCTTTACCTTGAAGGTATAGCGGGTACTGGCGATGAAATTGAAGATGAAACTCACGATGTAGGCGATGGTGTTGGCGGTGGTAGCCAGACTGTGGTCGCCCATGTTGGGGATGAAATGGGTCAGCGCCGGCATCATAGCCAGGTAGATGACATATTGCAGTACCGTAGCCAGTCCGCCTACGATTCCGAATCTGATGACTTCGCCCAGCTTCTCTCGCTTGGCATCATCCATATTATTTATCTTGTTCTTGATATTCATGTTGCAAAAGTACTTCAAAATCTCCAAATTACCAAATATATCGTGGTATTATTTATCTCAGCATCTTTCCTTTTCCGAAGAGATAAGCCAGATGGGTCTTCTCCATCATCTTGGCGATGCCGATGCTTCCGGCAATGGCGATGAAGATGGTAACGAGGGCAAAACAGATTTCGCTCCTATCCCAGCTAAAGAGGAGATGATAAAACTTGGCTGCCATCGTAAAGATGGGGTGGAAGAGATAGATAGGAAGCGTGTTGCGGCCTATATATAATAAGGTGTCTTCTGTCTTTCGAACGCAGGCATTATCCTGTAGGCGTTTGATGAGGCTGTGTATCCACATCAGGGATGAAATGCAGCACCAGCAGGAGAAGACGATGGCGAGCGTACCCCAGTCGTACCATTCTTCTAAGCCCAGCAAGTTGATCCAGAGCAGCAGGGCAACCGGTGAAGGACGGAAAATTCTGTCAAAGCCGATATGGCATTGTCTGAGCACCACTCCGATGAAATAATAGGTGGCGGCACTGGGCGAAAGAGCGGGTGTCTTGGACAGGAGCAGGAGTAGGGTGGCGAAGATAAAGAGGCTTGTGGTGGTGCTCATTGTCGTTTTTCCCTGTCTGAGGGTTCCCCAGGTTGCTCCCTTGAAACTGACGTAATAGAGAATGCCGCAGATAATCATGGTCTGGATGAACCAATATGGACCGATGGAAGTAACGAATATCTTCTCACAAATCTGAGAGAGGGAGAGTTCCGTGATGCCATCTCTCACCGGCATGAAATAGGAGAGGACCGAGAATCCTGTCACCATGATGACGTAAGGCAAGGCGAGACATTTCAGATAGTTTCTCATCTGTTTTCCTGTCTTCTCGATATTCACGAGATAGCCCGTGATGATGAGGAAGGTAGGCATCATGAACGAGAGAATGCCTGCCTTGAGCTGGGGGTATGCGTTGCCGAAGCTCACGATATGAATCAATATCATGAGAATAATGAGGATGGCTCTTATCCAGTCGATGTCTGTATTCCTTTGTTTCATAATGAATATATTCAAAATCTTTACTTGTTGATGTTACAATTGGGGGCAAATATACATAAAATATTCTTTTCCTCAAAATCTTTTTGCCTAAAATCCCCCAAATTCTCAAAATCTTTTTGCTTGAAATCCCCCAAATTCTCAAAATCTTGCCTGTGTAAGTCTTAAAGAACTGTACGATTGGCACGGGCTGAAAACCCAAAAACTCCTAGCCCTGGGGGGATAATAGCAATCAGCAAGGCATTCTATAGCCAAATCGAAGGAAAATTGCTCGATCTGGCTATAGTATAACCTATTCTATAGCCAAATCGAGTTAAAATTCATCGATTTGGCTAAAGAATCCTTGTTTTTCTTGAATATGCGCATTCGTAATCGTATGGCTGATTTCGTGGCAGAAACAGGGATAAAATCAGCCATTGTTTGCCTTGACTTTTGGATAAAAGCTGTATTCTTGGAGGCGTATATAAACACCCAAAAAGATACATAATCTTTACAATTCCATCTTTCGAAAGAATGCGGAAGATTAAATCAAAACAGGCTAATAAATGTTACATATAGGGACAGCATAACGAACATGCTGCCCCTTTTTTCTTATTGTTGGCATTACGCAAAATGGACTTTCGGGAGGCTCTGAGAGGCGGAAAAGAGTGACTATCCGGCTACAAATGCTGCTCCGGATGACAGGAAGCCTAAATTGCTAATTTTTGTAAAACACCAGAGAGAAGCGACATTTTTATCGAAAAAATCCCTTTTAGTTGTCGCATTCCCCCACCAATGCGACACCTAAATGATAGGAATGCGACACCTAGGCATGGGAATGCGACACCTTATTTCAATTATTTTTTGTATATTTGCAGCATGATTGCTAGATTGGAGCCATGCCGGTTTGCTGTCCGACATACCTGTTCATCATACAGACAAGCCTCTTATGTTTCCAGGAATCATCTTCGCTCTGATGATCCAATGGACATGATAGCGAAGCCTATCCCATCATAGAGGAAAGCTCCTGATCTTTGCGATAAACTGGCAAGCAGATATATAAGACAAAATATTAACATTAATCATTTAACAACAAAACGTGTATGAAAAAGAAACAATTACACAAATCGAATCGGCTCGTCACGATGCTGCTGCTCGTGATGGCTATTCTCATGCCTTATGGGGGGGGGCATGGGCACAAACACCTTCCAAGCCTTCCAACGGTGATGGAGTAGACAATCCTTATCAGATATCCACAGCAGCCGAACTGGCGTGGTTCCGCGACCAGGTGAATAGCGGTAATACAACCATTTCAGCCACGCTGACTAAAGATATTGACTTGGCAGAGTTCTGCCATGCGAAGGATGGCACCAAGTATACTAAAGAAGTCAGTTGGACTCCTATCGGTAACTCTGATAATATTGAAAATATGTACCAAGGTACATTTGACGGCAACGGGAAGACCATCAGAAATCTCTACATCAATGACATCTCTGAGTATATCGATATCCCCTGCGAAGCCGGTTTCTTCGGCTATGCAGAAAAGGGCAGCATCAAGAACATCACTTTCGACAATGCAAAGGTAAAGACTACTGCTGATGATTATTGTACTGGAATTTTGGTAGGAGTTGCAGGCTCTTGTATTGAAAATATCAAGATCTTGGTTAACTGTTCGGTAGAAGGAAAAAACTACGTTGGCGGAATAGCAGGAAGAGCAAATGGCGACATCGACAACTGCGAAAACCATGCAATGGTGAATGGTGCAAATTTTGTAGGAGGTATTGTAGGTAACTATGTGTTTTCCGACAAATCCATCACTTCATGCGCCAATTATGGTGTCATAACAGGTACGAGAGACAAAGTTGGTGGCATGGCTGGAGATTTTAACTCAGGAACCATTCAGAATTGTGCCAACTATGGTGATATAACGGGAACTTTCTATGTCGGAAACTTGATAGGATGTGCTGATGAATGCAATCTGGACAATGTGCTTGGCACTGGTAATGTTACTGCTACTTCTAATAAGGGTCAAGCCGGTCTCCTTGTTGGAAACATAGATAATTCCTCCAGTACCGCTTCTGGCATCTTGGCATACAATAGCTGCGCGAAGCTTACCATCAATGGAACTGAGCAGACAGGCGATGCTGTCAAGGCTATCGGAAGAGGCTCATTGACATCAGCTGAAAAGATGATGGCATTCACCGCAGAACAATTGAAGAGCGGCATGGTTGCCAATCTGCTCCAGAAAAATGTCTCAGGAAGTGCAAAATGGGGACAAAAACTGAACACAGACGATTATCCTTTACTTGGCTCTGCTGATGAGGTTTACTCAGGTAATGCGACATTGAATTGTTTAGGCGAGGTGGAAAGTACAGTTACATTTACCAACACAAAGCCAGCACAAGAGGGCACATTAACGGTTAAGCATGGCGATAGTCCCATACATCACGAATCCGTGGATGCTACCTGCACCACAGATGGCAACATCGAATATTGGGAATGTAATCTTTGTCATAAGTCTTTCTCAGACGAGCTGTTGACACAAGGAGTGAGCACTCTTGTAGTATCAGCTACCGGACACAAATATGGTGAGAACGACAAGTGTACGATGTGTCAGAAAGAAATTCCTTCCTTGACATTGGGTAACAATCTTATAACAATCGAAAAAACGTATGTCAGTAGGGATGAAATCAGCGGTTACAACCTTTATAAATATACAGCTCCAGAAGATGGCAGATTGCAGGTGACGGCAAACAGCAACGGCAATAAAACCTGTGGCACCCTGTGGGAGAGCCCTACGGCTGCATCTCGCTTGATTTACGATGATTCTAGCAATTGGCCTGACTTCAAAATCATCTATACTGTAACGAAAGGCACCACTTATTATATCGGTGCAAGAAAAAACGATGGCAATGCCATTGAAGGCGAAGTCAAGCTCAATGTAAAAATGAATGGTCTTGATGGTGAATTGCCAACAGGCATGACTGGTAAAGGAACTGAGGCGGAACCATTTGAACTGAAGACGGCAGAGCATCTGGCGTGGTTCCGTGACTTCGTGAATGAAGGTAACATGGAAGCCTGCGCAAAGATTGCCGATGATGTGAAAGAAATTGATATGAGCACTGTATGCCATAAGGCTGATACCGAAAAGCAGGTAACAGAGCTCAGCTGGATTCCTATCGGCATCTCATTCGGTAATAAGTATCAAGGTACATTCGATGGCAACGGGAAGACCATCAGTAATCTCTACATCATCAATGCCGCCTCTAGTTCTGTCGGTTTCTTCGGCTATGCAGAAAAGGGCAGCTTCAAGAACATCACTTTCGACAATGCGAAGGTAAAGAGTACTGTTGATCATTATACTGGAATTTTGGCAGGATTCGGAGAGCTTTGTATTATTGAAAATATCAAGACCTTGGCTAACTGTTCGGTAGAAGGAAAAAATGGCGTTGGCGGAATAGCAGGAATGGCAAGTGGCGACATCGGCAACTGCGAAAACCATGCAATGGTGAATGGTGCAAATGGTGTAGGAGGTATTGTAGGTGACTATAGGGGATCCGGCAAATCCATCATTTCATGCGCTAATTATGGTGTCGTAACAGGTACGGGAAACAGCGTTGGCGGCATTGCTGGAGATTTTGGCTCAGGAACCATTCAGAATTGTGCCAACTATTGCGATATAACTGGAGCTGATATTGTCGGAAACCTGATAGGAGATGGTTCTATATGTAATCTGAACAATGTGCTTGGCACTGGTAATGTTATTGCTACTTCTGATACAGAGCGTGCCGGTCTCCTTGTTGGACGCATAATCAATTCCTCCAGCACCGCTTCTGGCATCTTGGCATACAACAGCAGCGCGAAGCTTACCATCAATAAAATTGAGCAGACAGGTAATGCTGTCAAGGCTATCGGAAAAGGCTCATTGACCTATCCAGAAAAGATTAAGGCATTCACCCCAGAGCAGTTGAACAGCGGTGAAGTGGCTTACCTGCTCAACGGAAGCAAATCAGAAGGTGAACTGGTTTGGTATCAGAAACTCGGCACAGATGCTTATCCTGTGCTTGTTGCTGAAGAGGGCAATACTGTATATCATGGATCGTTCACTTGCTGCGATGGAACGGCTGCATCATATAGCAACAGTACTTCTGAGAATGAATTGGTTCACGTAGCATCTGCCACTTTAACCAGTCCTGTGTTCGACTCAGCCAAGCACATCTATCACATGGGCTGCAGCAACGAGAGCTGCCCTGAGCATAAGTATGCAGCAAATGCAGATGGAACACTGAAGGCTACAAAGGCAGACGGCAAGTTCTATGTCGAGAAACTGGCCCTTACCGATGCTTCTACAGCCATCAACACCCAGGCTCAGTTCACGGTGAAGAAACTTCAGTATAGCCGTCAACTTACTGAGGGACAGACGGGTTATGTAACACTCTGCCTTCCTTTCGATATCAAAGCAGCTGATGTTGCTGGTGCAGAGAAGTGCTATCCTGTAGGAAATATGATGATTCACATGCCTACAAATGATGCAAGTGTATTGAAATTCGTTCTTATGCTCGATGAGCAGTCTGACATCAAGGCTGGTACACCGATGATTGTTAAGCTTGGTGCAGAGGACACAGCTCAGAAATTGGTTGCAACGGCACAGAATGTAGAGTACAACGCCAACTTCTTTGCAGCTCCAGCAGCCAAGTCGCTGACTCTGAGAGACTGGGATGGCAAGAGTGGTTTTATGACCATCTGCCATGAACTGACAAATGCCTCAATAGGTGGCGTTTATACTACCACTCCTATGGCAGAGGGAAGCTACAGTTTCCGTGCAGATGGTAAGTTTGGTA
The DNA here is from genome assembly GCA_021628325.1 of Segatella copri. Classification (GTDB taxonomy): domain Bacteria; phylum Bacteroidota; class Bacteroidia; order Bacteroidales; family Bacteroidaceae; genus Prevotella; species Prevotella copri_R. The sequence goes on from JAJXAL010000001.1 coordinate 76,344, forward strand.
TCCATACAGGTGATTTGTCTCCTTATCGCATATATCTGAACGTCCAGCCATCGCAGTCGGCTTCTTCACGTACCATGCTGTTCAGCATCGGTTTGCCTGATGACAGTTCTACCACTGGTATCCGCATCATCAGCTTAGGAGATGGCAAACAGACTGGTTCATCAGCCATTTATACCTTAGAGGGTCAGCGCGTAATGGGAACACCTCGCAAGGGCATCTATATCAAGAATGGAAAGAAATTTAGTGTTAAATAATTAATCAACAAGGTATTATGAAAAAGAAAGAGTATGTATCACCTGCAATTCAAGTATTTGAAATGAATACACCTTGCATCCTGCAAGCAAGTGGAGGAGAAACCGGTGGAGGAAGTACCGGAAGTGGAATATCGCAAGAAGAATGGGATAGTATGGGACCAGGCTTCGGCTCAAATGATCCGAAGTACCCAGGTGAGGGAGTGTAATTATACGCTTCTGATTCTAACATAAGTAAGGGCTGCAGACGGTAACAATGCCGTTTGCAGCCCTCGTTGTTTTAATGGCTGAAGCGTCGAGATGCCATCTTGATTAATCCTGTTTAACTGAACTTTCGCAAGTAAGCTCCACACACCCTCTTGTGGACCTTCAGCCCGTACTTGAACCAAAAGTTACAGAAAAAGTTTCTATGGTTGCACGCAAGCACATGAAGAAGAATACTCAAGTGGTTCAGTCAGCCAACTCAAGTGGTTCAGTCAAGCAATTCAAGTGGTTCAGTCAGCGAGTTCAGACGTCTCAGTTAGCTGATGCAGACGTCTCGATAAGCTTACAGATACGTCTCCGTTAGCCTACGCTGTCATATTCGTAACCCGATGCAGTCATATTCGTAACCCGATGCAGCCATATTCGTAACCCGACGCAGCCATATTTGTAACCCGACGCAGCCATATTTGTAACCCGATGCAGCCATATTTGTAACCCGATGCAGCCTTTATATGAACAAATTTTATGTAATTATCTATCATCCATCACGATTTGCATCTCTTACATATCTTGATATATTGACATACAGACACTTGAATGGCGTGATGGATATTGTAAACTTTTTGTTAATCTATCACGCTAAGTAAAAGAGATAATATCCTCATTATCAAATAGTTAAAGTTTTAAAAATAGAAAACGTGATGGATGTGAGGGATAAAACAGATTTTAAACTAAAAAAATGATGGTATTCTATTAGATACGCGAGTCCGTTAGGCGTTCTATTAGAAACGCAAGCCCGCTAGGCGTATCTCCCTAACGCCTAGCGGACTCGCGTATACTTGATACGGCGTTTCGCCGTACATGGGTAGTTGGCAAAATACAGGCTCGTTTCTAAATTCTGAAGGGCTTGTAATGACCTTTATCGGCGAAGGCGAGCATCTCCTTGTCGCCTCGGCTGTCGCCAAATGCCTCAATATCATATTGCGTGCGGTCGAAAGATAACGAGGGGGTACCGTAGGCATTGGCGGTAGTGGTGGTCAGTGCCTCGCAGATGCGATGCACCTTTTCCTCGCCATAACAGTTGTTGCTCTTGAACTTGCCGGTAAGTCTGCCGTCAATCACTTCTATCTGGGTGCCTAAAACCCTGACTCCATCCAGGCCGCGAACTTTAAAGAACGGGCGGACCCAATTGTCGATGCTGGCACTCACGATGAAAACCTGAGCACCTGCAACCAGGGCTTCGTGTACCAGCGTAACACCTTTGGGGCGCAACAGATGCTGGTATTCTTCGGCAAAATCGCGGCAGAGCGCATCAAACTTCTCGATACGCATGCCGGCAAAAAGATGGGCAAAGATGAGTTGCTTCGCCTTCCAGTTGGGAAAGAGATGCAGCTTCATCAGTACCAGGAGCGGACTGTACATCAGAAAAACCATCAGAAAACGACCGGTACCCTTGGCATATCTGATGAATTCCAGCAGGGTATCGCTTGTTGTCAGCGTTCCGTCGAAATCGAAACAATATAATTTTTTCTTCATTTTCTTATACGATATAAATAAGGATCAGGAAGGAGAGCAACCAGGCGAGCACGATAAACTGGGTGATGCGGTCGCGCAGGATAATCTTCGTAGGGTCACCACTCTTCTGGTCTACCACAGCTATCTGGATGTATCTCAGCAAACCGACCAGCACAAAGACACTCGTAAGATAGAGATTCTCGGTATGGAAATTCTCGATGACCTCCGGACTCACCGTATACATGATGTAACATACCAGGGTTACGGAAGCCGTAATCGTGATAGCCTGGTTGATGAAAGTGAGGTTGTAGCGGATGGTATTCTTGCGGGGAGCCTCGCCCGTCTTCTCCATGCGCAGCACATCATCGCGGCGCTTGGCAAAACTCATGAAGAGGGTGATGAGGAAGGTCATCAGCACAATCCACTTACTGAGTACGATGCCCGTTGCTACACCACCTGCCAGCAGACGGAGTACGAAACCGAAAGCCACGATACACACATCGATGATGGCATATTGCTTGAATTTGGCACAGTAGCCGAGATTCAGAAGCCAATAGAAGATGATAATTCCCATCGTCTCCCATGATTCGAGCAGGCTGCATATACCCATAGAAAGGGCAAACATCAGGAACATCAGTCCGTATGCCTGCTTGATGCTGACCGCTCCCGATGCTATCGGACGATGGCACTTGACAGGGTGGCGGCGGTCGGCCTCCACATCATAGATATCGTTGAAACAATAGATGCTCGATGCGGCAAAACTGTAGGCGAAGAAAGTAATCAGACCCGCCAGCAGAGCATCTGTATGCAACAGGGCGCCGCCAAAGAACAGCGGTAAGAAGATAAAGCCATTCTTGATCCATTGTTTCGGGCGAACCAGTCGCAGCAGCGCTGCAAAACCTTTACTGTCTTCCAATTTATTCTCGTTCATAAAACTCCTATTTTTCTTAATAAATAAACTCCTTTTTACTTGATAAACTTAGCTAACTCTTTAGAAATCCATCCGGCTATCTTGCTCAGAATCCATGCTGCAGGCAGGGTGATGCCTATACAGAGGAAGAAGGTAGGCCAATAGCCCAAGTGATGCGGTTCTAGGTATTTCAGCACGAAGTGGATATGGAGCAGATAACACTCCAGACTCAGCGCTCCCACAAACATGAACCCCTTGTTAAACCAGCTCGGTGTGCGGCGGAAGATGCGGTTCAGCAGCAGGATGCTGGTGATGGTAAGCGGGATATAGAGCATGCGTTCGAGGAAGAGCGGAAACATGCCGTGCTTCTCCTGTTCCAGGAAGATGCTCGCCAGCAGCGTCATCAGGAACATGAGCCATATCATCCATATCGAAGCGCCGTCGAGCGTCTGTTTCTGTCTTACCATCTCACCCATGTTGATGCCGATGAAGAAGATAGGCACGCGGCTCCAGAAAATCTCCAGGTGTCCTACAGCTTGATGTATCGGGGTAACATATTGTACCAGGATACACCACATAATCATCACCACCGGCAGCCAGCGGTAGATAGGATGGCGCTTGATGAGTTCCATGTAGGCAGGGGCAAAGAGATAGAGCATCATCGTAGCCGGGATGTACCAGAAGTTGAGCTCATCATGCAGCCAGAAGCCCCAGTTGATGGTTATCTCGCCAAAGAGATAGATCCAGTTCCAGGTGCTTCCGCCCTGGAAAGCCGGGATATAGAAGAGGCAGGCTATAATGAGCCAGGTAGGGTAGATGCGCAGATAACGGCGGATGAAGAAATGCTTGGCAGAAGGATTCTTCATCCACGAGAACCAGAGACCTATTCCGCTGAGAAAGAGGAACATGTCTACACCGACATTGCCCATTCTGCGAAGCCCGAAAAAGGCATCTTCTCTAGGCAATGCCACATGAAAGAGGATGATGAACAGCATGGCTGCTCCCATCAACTCGCCGCGAAACCGGCTGATATTCGCCAGTTCTATATCTTTAATCTTCCAATTCATGCTTTTTTTATATACTTCTGTGCAAAAATACATAAAAAAAATGATTCTACGAAAGGAAAGAAGTTATTTTTCTTGTTTGAAGATGATAAAAACGATAATTCCTAATCCGATGAGGATAGATGCAAGTGTAATTGCTAGACATATTCCGCTGGAAAGTCCGCTGAATTTATCCAGTGTATTGTAGAAGACGATGGGGAAAGTCCATTCGGCAAGAAGGGGTATTGTCCATGGAAGTTTGTGTCCAGACTTCCATAAATATCGAAGGCATATCATTGCCAGCGCAATGCCTAAAATAATGATGCATCCCACTAAACCTCCCTGATAAAATTCCATGGCGGTCATGATGCAGAAGATATAAGTCAAACTCAATATGCCTTTGCTTTTTTCATTACTATCTTTGCCTACCAGTGTATAGGCACCCCATGCGATGAGAAGGGTCAATATAAGAACAAGAATATCTGTCATTTTCTTTGCTGTTATTATTGAGTCCACTTGAAAAAGTCCCGAATCATATTTTTTGTCTTTGTAACTTATTGACAATCAATGGCACGTTTTCGTAAAAATGACTTTTTCAAGTGGACTCATTATTCAACTTTCGCAAGTAGTCTGCTGTCCCTAAAAGGACCACAATAATAGCTGCTTCCATTTCTTTTGGATATGTCACGCTGATTGTTCACATTCACCCTTTTGGGGACTTCAGAATGTCACTTGCGAAAGTTCTGCTAATTTTCTTTTATTTGTTTTTCTAGACAGTCCCAATATAAAGAACTGTTTAGACCAACGCTTAATGATGAAGAAATATCTTCTTTTTCTTTTTCATTTAAACTATGATTGTTTTGTATTAATGATGAGACATCATTTGCATAGTTGTTTATTTGTTGAGGAGATTTTTTGCTATTATTATTTATAGTCCCCTTGCAAACTTTTTTAAGCTCGTTTATATCTTCATTACTTACATTAAACGATTTTTGTAATGTTTCTGCTCCTTTTTCTAAAACATCATTGCCAGATATATTTCCTTCATAGCATGAGGATATCCATGGGGCTGAATTTTTACAGAAATTTATTAAGTCTGCCTTGTAGTCGCAATCAAGTGCAATAGTATCATTATATATTCCTTGCTGCTTAAGTAAATCTATACAATCTTTATATACTAATTCACAATCAATTTGGTTGTTTGGTAAGGAATATTTGGCGTCTTGTTTTGTTAAGGTACATAATATTTTATTGTGAATGATTCCCATGGAATCATTGTCTACATAAATATTTCCAGAATTTAAATTCAGAGATATTATGCTTGCGGATATGTTGTGTTTGGTGCAGAGATACTTTTGGGCTAAGTAAGAACATAGAATAGCACCAGTTACTTGTCCAATGCGTCTTCCTCCCCATACTCCTAAAACTGTAATTGCTGGATTACCTGTTAAACTTCCTAAGGCTCCTCCTGCCCATTTACCGCACCAGCCTCCAGCAACTTTTCCTAATTGATCGGCGATTTTGCCTCCTACAAAGTTATTCTTTTTGAAAGTTGTCATTTCGCCTTTTATGACAGGTTTTAACTCTAGTCTAGTTAATTTTGCACATTCATTAGTTTCTTTATTACAATAAATGGCATTAATACTATCGAATGAATTCCAGAAAGCTTCTTGGTTGCTAACTCTGACATCTTTTATTAATGAAGTTGAGTTTGATACAATGTCTTCTTTGTTATTACATGATGTAAAAGTGAAGCAAATTGATGCCAAGAAAATAATTTTAATAAATAATACTTTTTTCATTTTAAAACATTTAATGGTGAATAATTTGGCGCAAAGATAACGCTTTTTCTTGGAATAAACAATAGGGCGTTATGCGGGTATGTTGTTTAAGTGCTTGATAGAGCGTTAGATAGAGTTTGCTATTTTCGTTAAATCACTCCAAATTATCACAAAAACGTTTGAATGAAGTTTCCTGTTTGAGTTTTTTCAGTGTGCGAAATTTCAATTGTCGGTAGCCGTCTTTGGATAGTCCTAGAATCTTCATCACGGATTCCTTGTCTTTTCCGATTCTCCAAAGGATGCAAAGCATTTCTTCTTTTGGGGTGATTGGCTTTCCGTTTAAATGCTCAAGAAGAGTGACAAAGTCTTCGTCTATCAAACTGTAGCACTTGGTGATGTCTTCTATCTGCTGCTTGTCTAACTTGAGATCCTCTTCATTATTCAGAATATAATACAGACTTTTTAAGCCGTCACTAATGGCTGCGATGTCTTTTGTATGTTCCTTTAGTCTGTTGTTTTTGCTGGCTAGTTCTTCTTTCTGCCTGTTGATTACGGTTTGGTCTTTCTTGATAAGCAATTCCAGTTTTTGGGATGCTTCAGTCAGTTTTTGGGTATAATTGTCTTTTGTTGTTGCTATTTCTGCCTGTATCTCGTTCATATCACCTTTCATTCTTCTTATCGTTAAATTTTTCTTCTGGTTCATTTGATAAGCAAAGATAATGATGTCTAACAGGGCAACAATGACGATGCTGATGAAGAGGATGAGATAGGTGTTATAGCTGTGCGTGATATTAGCTATGAGACTGCTAGCGGCACCCGATAGAACACATAGCTCTTCCTGGAAATGATGATGCTCAATATAGACAATAAAGGTTATGACCATTGTTAAGGATGCAATGGTCATAACAATATTCTTATTTGATAGTGTTGACATGTTGGCTTGTCTCTTTGTTTAATATTTCGGGTTTGGAATCTTCTTCATCAGTTGGGTGAAGAGCCAAGCCAGGCAGATGCTCGATATGATGTAGAGGAGCAGGCCGGCATAGATGTCGCCCTGACGGCTGATAGGGATGAATATCTTGCGGGTGATAGGGTGGCATACGAAGAGAGCGGCTGATATGCTGCCCATCCACTCTAATACCTTATAAATGCCTGATAACCAGCTGATGTTCTGAAGAAGGTCGGCTACCAATACGCTCAGCAGACAGAAGAAGAACGGCACGAAGGTCCAGCCAACCATGCTGCCGCTCAAACTGTAAATCAGCGAGATGCAGAAGATGCAGCCAAAGAAATTGGTGATAGGCGAATGGAAGGTCATCAGAATCTTCTCGCCATAGCGGGCATAGAGGATGCCCAAACCGAATGGCAGCATGCCGCCCATAAAGTTGTAGCGGTAGCGGTTCATCACTTCACTTTCTGGATTGTCAAAACCCAGGATGAGCTGGATGCCGATGCAGATGGCCATCAATCCTACGGTCCATCCCCAATGGCGGCGATAGAGCAACAGACGATAGACGATGTAGAGTTGCAGCATCAGACCGAAGAACCAGTACGGACCTGGCCAGATGATGTTATCCGGATTTGGCAATATATTATTGAACATGCCCAGCATCGCAACGATGTCGAGCGCTGCATAGTGGTGAGAGCCAGGCGTGATAAGGTCGAGCATCGTGAATGCCACGAAACCTGCTATCATCATCTTGAAGAGCTTCAGATAGTGATAGCGGATAAAGTGGAGCGGTTCGCGCCAGTTGATGCTTCCTGTAAGTTTCTTGCCCGAGATGTTGTACATTCTGGTCTGCTGTTCGGTAGAGAGATGAGGTTTAGCCTCATATTTCATCACCAGTCCGTAAGCACTCAGAAAGAGGAATACGGGCACACCGTAATGGCCGAAGAACGAGAGCAGGTGCACAGGCAGGTTGAGGTCCATGCTGACCATTACCTGGTTCAGCCAGTCAACATTGTGCTGGAAGTATTGATACTCGTTCTCCTTGACAATAGGTCCCAGCCAATGGCAGTAGTTATGCAAGAAGATGCCGATGATGGCGAGTCCTCTCAGGGCATTGCATGCCGGGCGTGATAGAATAGCACTATTCATAATCAGTTTCTCCTTTCTTTCTTTTTTACCTTTTTACTTTCTTCCTTTTTTATCTTTTCCAGATGCGCATCACGAAGTTTGTCGTAATCGGCAGAGTTTTTGAGGATACGTGGTCGCATCTCGTCATATTTCGGACTCAGGATGTTATATTCTTCCTTATAGGTAGGTGTCTCAATGCCAGCCAGATACAGCAGGAGATGAGGCAGGGCATCGGTCATGAAGCGCTTGTCCTTAGCCTTGCGTATCTGACGGTAAATGTCGCGGTGGTTCCTGATATATTTTGGCGAACAGTATATCCAGAACGGAATTTCAAACTCATAGTGAGCCAGCGGCCAGTCGATTTCTGCAGAGTGGTTACGGCAGATGAAGCCACGGTTCTCTTCGTAGCATTCCTCGCCATGGTCGGGCACGTAGATGACGATGGCATCCTGCTTCTGGAAACGCTTTACAATCTGGGCTACGATAGAGTCGTTGTAGAGGGTAGCGTTATCGTAATGACTCAACATCTTGCGCTGGGCATTGGTCAGTTCAGGGCGCTTGTCTTCATAACTGCTTGCCCAGAACCGGGCTTGCTTCGTGCGGTAGCGCTGCTTATAGTTTACATGCTGGCCCATCAGGTGGAAGATGGTGAGGTTGTGCTCCTTCTGGAAGTTCTTCAGACTGTCATCATAATCCTTCAGCAGTCCGTCGTCCAGGTCGTGGAGTTGGGTGTTGCGATGGTCAAACTGGAGTTTGCTCAGTTCCGGGTTGTTCAGGAAGAAACCGCCGCTGAAGTCGTAAACCGCCTCCTTTGCCTGTGGCAGGAATTCGTTGGTGATGAAGGTTACGTTGTAGCCTGCCTTTCGGAACACTTCAGGGAAGAGCGGATAGTCGCACCATTCGCCTTTCTCGCCTACCACATGGGTAGAGAGCATGTTCTTGAAAACGAAACTGGTCAGGTTCCAGCAGGTTACCACATCGGTAAACTTGGTGAGTTTGCGCGATTTCTCCAAGGCTACCTGCTGTGGAGTGGTATCCATAAAATAGCCGTACTGCTGGGAATGATGGCGGCCGAAGCTTTCGCCGATAATCAGCACGATGTTTGGCGAGCGGTAGCTGCAGCTGTCAACCTTCACTTCGTGGGCAGCATGAATGAGTTGGGTAATCTGATGCGCAGCCAGCTGGTTGGCATAGATACTGAATTGGAGTCGGTAGACAGGCAGATAGAGAACAGCATGATCCTTTTCTGTCAGGATATGCTCTACTTCGCCTATTGTTCTACCGTTCATGAGTTTATGGTAAGCCATCTTGTTGTGCCAGGAGGTGCAGCATCCTATGATGAAGATGATGAGGCATAGGATTCCGAAGCTGGCAGGCATGGCTGCAGTCATGCGGGGGATAGCCATCAGCCGTTTCTTGACAGAAGCCAACTCCAGAATGGTAATGATGAAAACGTATAGCTTGATGAGTTGCTTGCGGAAGATGGCGATGAGAATCTGGATGAGAGCCAGAAGCAGAATCCAGCCCACACTACTGAAGAGAACCTCGGCAGAGATGAGGGCTGAGAGGAAACTGCTAGCCTCCGAACTGTTGGTCTCGCCCACCAGCATCAGCATAGAAGGGTTGAGCGTAGAGCCGAAATTCACGTAGCAATAGGTGTCGGCGGCAGCTGTACTATATAATATAAGGTATAGTACGGCACGCAGACCCCAGCGCACCTTCTTGGGGAAGATGGCGACAACGGCACACACCACATAGAGGTCGACAAAGAGTTCCAGGAACAGGTTGTCGTATAAAGTCCCCTTGGCAGGTGTAGTCACGATAGAACTGATCATGCCCAGCAGGTACATGAACACAAAGAAGTTGGCATTTCTGCGAATCGGCGCAGAAGCCACGTTCAGACACTTCTTAATGATTTCTTTCCAACTCATTTTTTGCTGTTTGTTGTTTAAATATGATTTTAAGCGTTTTCGGAGAGAGGGATGCCTAGAGCTGCCTGTAGTTTCTGACAGCCAGTTGCTCGATGCATTCCGGCACCATTCCCCTGATGCTTTCCTCCTCTTTGATACGCTTTCTGATTTCCGTGCTGCTGATGTTGAGCAGTGGAGTTTCTACGATGGTAACGCCTTCAGGCACATTGCCTATGCAGGCTCCCTGGCGCGGATAAACCACGATGGGATAGTGGGCTAGGATGTCATCGTGGTGGTACCACTTGTCGAAAGCAGCCCAGTTGTCGCCACCGATCAGCAGGGTGAACTCGTTTTCCGGGTAATCCTTGCTGATGGCTTGCAACGTGTGCCAGGTATAAGATGGCTTAGGCAGGCGGAACTCGTAGTCGCATGCCTTCAGTTGTGGCTCGTGCTCCAGCGCTTTTTCTACCATTTCCAGGCGCAGCTGGTCGTCGAGCAAGTCGGTAGCGGTCTTCTTGAATGGGTTCATGGGCGAAACCATGAACCACACCTCATCCAGGCAGGCCTTCTCGCAAAGGCTTTTCGCCAATGCGATATGGCCCGTATGGATGGGGTTGAAGCTACCGCCAAAGATTCCTACCTTCTTCATTTCTTACTCTGCGTCTAGGAAGACCTTGACGAGCTGATAAACCTCCTGCTGAGCCTTCTCCAGGTCATCGTTTACGACCACGTGGTCAAACTGAGGGGCAAAGGTCAGTTCATAGCTTGCCTTGGCAAGGCGCTGCTCAATCACCTCAGGCGCATCAGTATTGCGGCCAACCAGACGGCGGCGCAATTCCTCTACCGAAGGTGGCTGGACAAAGATGCTCAAGGCACGTTCGCCATAAAACTTCTTGATGTTTACACCACCCTTCACGTCAACATCGAAAATCACCGACTCGCCCTTGGCAAGCTGGTTTTCTACCTGTGACTTCAGGGTGCCGTAGAATCTGTCCTGGTAAACCTCCTCATACTCCAGAAACTCGTCAGCCTCAATCTTAGCCTTGAATTCCTCTGGAGAGAGGAAGAAATACTCTACACCATTCTGTTCTGTACCGCGCGGAGCACGAGAGGTGCAGCTGATAGAGAAAGCCAGCTTTAATTCCGGGTGCTCTTTCATCAGCCAGTTTACGATGGTGCTCTTACCGCTGCCCGATGGGGCGCTGAAAATTAACAATCCGTTCTTCATTTTTTCTTCTTCTTTTCTTTATTTGCTGTTTGATAGGGGGCTTTTTGGACAGGCGATGGAATCGCCTGGAACGGGGACGAGGCTTTCAAAAACGCCACTTGAGGGGGCTTTTGAGGCGGCTCTTGAGGGAGAGAGGAGGTGCCTGTCTCTTGTTTAGAGAGCATTCAGCACCTGCTCCTTGATCTGCTCCAGTTCGTCCTTCATCTTCACCACGATGTTCTGCATCTCAGCCTGGTTGCTCTTAGAGCCGGTGGTGTTGATTTCGCGTCCCATTTCCTGTGCGATGAAACCGAGTTTCTTTCCTACACCATGACCTTCCTCATTCATGGTTTCGCGGAAATACTTCAGGTGGTTGGCAAGGCGCTGCTTCTCCTCGCTGATGTCGAGCTTCTCGATGTAGTAGATGAGTTCCTGCTCCAGGCGGTTCTTGTCGTAATCCACATTCGGAATCTGCTGCAGGCCGTTAACGATGTTCTGTCTGATCTTCTCCACGCGGGCCTTCTCGTATGGTTCGATGCTAGCCAGGAGAGTCTGGATGTTATCCACCTTCTCAGTAAATTTCTTCTGGAGAGCGGCTCCTTCCTGCTTGCGGAAGGCAACGAGATGGTTCACAGCCTCGCAAATTGCATTTTTTGCCACTTCCCACTCCTCATCGCTCAATTCTTCCACATCCGTCTTCGTTGTTACATCAGGAAGACGCAACAGAGTGCTGTACCAGTCGGTTGGCTCAGGAATGCCTGTTTCAGCCGAAATTTTCTTGATTTGCTGGTAATAATTCTGTACAAGCGCCGCGTTGATAGGAGTGGCATCCGTAGTAGCATCCTTATCAATCCAGATGGCGAAGTCAACCTTGCCTCTTTCTAGATTTTTAGAGATATACTGACGGATTTCCATCTCCTTCTCTCTATAGAGCGGAGCAATACGAGTAGAGAGGTCAAGCGTCTTGCTATTTAATGACTTTATCTCTACATTAATCTTCTTTGTTTTAAAGGCCGCGGTAGCTTTTCCGAAGCCTGTCATTGACTGTATCATATAATCTTTCGCGTTAAATTTCTGCAAAAGTACAAAAAAAAGCGAGAAAATGAGTATATTTGCACCTTATTTAAGAATATATTTTTTAATTATGTCGTGTATTTTGAATATTGAGACGAGTACGGACGTGTGCTCAGTGGCAATTAGTGATAGTGGACAGGTGATTTTCAACCAGGAAGATCACACAGGTCCGAACCATGCTGTTAAGTTGGGTGTGTTTGTGGATGAGGCTCTTGATTTCCTCGATTCTCATGGTCTTCCGCTGGAGGCTGTGGCGGTAAGTTGTGGTCCGGGTTCCTATACCGGATTGCGTATCGGTGTGAGTATGGCGAAGGGCATCTGTTATGGTCGCGGTGTGAAACTCATCGCTGTTCCAACACTCGAACTGATGGCAGTGCCTGTATTGCTTGGCGAACATCCTGAGGAGGAAGACGCCCTCATCGTACCTATGCTCGACGCCCGTCGCATGGAGGTATATGCCGAAGTGCTCGACCGCGCCCTGAAGGTGGTTCGCCCTATTCAGGCTGATATTGTGGATGCTGATACCTACAAGGAATATCTGGACCAGCATCATGTGTACTTCTTCGGAAATGGCGCTGCCAAGTGTATGGAGACCATCAACCATCCGAATGCTCACCTCGTAGAGGGCATTGAGCCTTTGGCAAAGAATATGGCTCCGCTGGCAGAGAAGCGTTTTGTAGAGGGCAAGTTCGAAGATGTGGCATATTTCGTGCCTTTCTATCTCAAGGATTTCGTGGCTAAGATGCCAAAGAAACTGCTCTAGAATTATTGATTATATAAAATATTGTAAGAATGAATATAGAAGGATTAGACTATAATACCCAGAGAGCTAAGCTCATTCTGCCTGAGTATGGCCGTGAGATTCAGCAGATGGTAGACCATTGTCTGACGCTTACCGACCGTGAAGAGCGCCAGCGCTGTGCAGAGACCATTATTGCAGTCATGGACCGTATGTTCCCTGAGAACAGAGGGGTAGAGGACCATGAGCAGAAACTCTGGGACCAGCTTGCCATCATGAGCAATTTCCAGCTCGACATCGATTTCCCTTATGATGTATCGGATGCTGTGAAGATAGCAACCAAGCCGGAGCCTTTGCCATATCCTATGCAGCACATCCCGGTGCGCCATTATGGAGCTATGCTCTTCGAGATTTTCGAAAAGCTGAAGACGATGGAACCAAGTGAGGAGCGCGATAAACTCGTGGAGCTTACTGCCAACCAGATGCATCGCGACCTGGTAACCTGGAGTCATGGCTCCAGCGATGTAGCCAAGGTAGCTTCCGATCTGGCACGTTTTACCGATGGCAACATCCAGCTCGATCTCGATACCTTCGTTTTCGAGAAGATTGAGGCGCAGCCTAAGAATGTAAATAATAATAAGAAGAAAAAGTAATCCACATTATTATATATAGTAGACAAGCTTATGGAGTCTTTCATCATAGAGGGCGGTCATCCGCTCAAAGGTACTATCACACCTCAGGGCGCCAAGAACGAGGCCCTGCAGGTTATCTGTACCACAATCCTTACCGACGAGCCTGTGCGCATCACCAACGTGCCGGACATCCTGGATGTGAACAACCTGATTAAGTTGCTCCAGGAGATAGGTGTCAAGGTAACCAAGCACAGTCGTCACGACTATACATTCCAAAGTGATGAGTTGAAACTCGATTATCTCGACAGTCTGGAGTTTGTGAAGAAATGTTCTTCTCTTCGTGGTAGTGTGCTCATGATAGGTCCGCTGCTCGGTAGATGTGGCAAGGCTACCATAGCTCAGCCGGGTGGCGATAAGATAGGTCGTCGCCGTCTGGATACCCACTTCCTGGGCTTCAAGTATCTGGGCGCCAACTTCGTTCACGATGATGAGCGTAATGTTTATCAGATACAGGCAAAGAAGCTGAAGGGCTGCTATATGTTGCTCGATGAGGCTTCGGTTACCGGTACCGCCAATATCATCATGGCATCTGTATTGGCAAAGGGCACTACCACCATTTATAATGCAGCTTGCGAACCATATATCCAGCAGCTCTGCCATCTGCTCAATGCGATGGGCGCTCAGATCAGCGGCATCGCCAGCAACCTGCTCACCATCGTGGGTGTTGATAAACTGCATGGTGCCGAGCATCGCATCTTGCCGGATATGATTGAGGTAGGTTCGTTCATCGGCATGGCGGCAATGTGTGGTGAGGGTGTCCGCATCAAGAATGTGTCTGTCAAGGATTTGGGCATTATTCCTGATGCATTCCGCCGCCTGGGAGTGAAGATAAAGATAGAGGACGATGACCTTGTGATTCCAGAACAGAAACATTATGTCATCGATTCATTTATTGACGGCACCATCATGACGCTTGCCGATGCCCCTTGGCCAGGACTCACTCCTGACCTTCTTTCCGTGCTCCTCGTAGTGGCTACCCAGGCTCGTGGCAGCGTCCTCTTCCATCAGAAGATGTTCGAGAGCCGCCTCTTCTTCGTGGATAAACTGATTGATATGGGTGCGCAAATTATTCTCTGTGATCCTCACCGTGCTGTGGTGGTTGGTCATGACCATAAGATCAAACTGCGTGCTGGCAGAATGACCAGTCCTGATATCCGTGCCGGTATTGCCTTGCTGATTGCTGCCATGAGTGCCAACGGTACCAGCCGCATTGCCAATATCGCCCAGATAGACCGTGGTTATGAGGATATCGAGCATCGCCTTAATGCGCTGGGTGCCAAGATTACCCGTGTCAGTGACTAGATAAGTGAAGAGTGAAGAACGAAGAGTGAAGAATTCAACGGCTTTACTAATCATAAAGTTCCAAGTTCAAAATTCAAAGTTCCAAGTAATATGATTAGACGTGACGAAGTATATAAGATAGGCAAGTTGGGAAAACCTCATGGCGTGAAGGGCGAGATAACTTTCGCCATTACAGATGATGTTTTCGACCGTGTAGATGCCGAGTACCTGGTACTCGACATCGATGGCATCCTCGTGCCTTTCTATTTAGAGGAATATCGTTTTAAGAACGATGAGAATGTGCTCGTGAAGTTTGAGAATATCGATACCCAGGAGCAGGCACGCAACTATACCGGTTGCGAGGTTTTCTTCCCACGTCATCTCTCTGACAGTGATGAAGAGAACATGAGCTGGGCAGAAATCATCGGTTTCCATCTGGTAGATGCCGTAAGCGGCAAGATGGTAGGTACCATAGAACATGTAGACGATTCTACCCTCAACCTTCTTTTCGAGGTAACAACCGATGCAGGTGATGAAATCCTCATCCCTGCCAGCAACGACCTCATCGAAGAGGTGAGCGCTGAAAAGAAAGAAATCAGAATGGCGATTCCGGAAGGATTGCTCGACTTATAAAGTGAAGAAATATGAAGAAACAACAGATATGTATTCTCGGTTCTACGGGAAGTATCGGTACACAGGCGCTTGATGTCATCGAGCAGCACAGTGACCTTTACGAGGTATATTGCCTCACCGCCAACAACCGAGTGCAGGAACTTGCCGAGCAGGCTCGCAAGTTCCATCCGGCTGCTGTGGTCATAGCCAATGAGGCTCGCTACGAGGAGCTGAAGGATATGCTCAATGATGAGCCTGATATCAAGGTTTATGCCGGTGCTCAGGCGCTTTGCGATATCGTACAGGCTGATCCTATCGATATGGTGCTGGCTTCCATGGTAGGCTTCTCGGGCCTGGAACCAACCATCCATGCCATCAAGGCGCGTAAGAAGATATGTCTTGCCAACAAGGAAACGCTGGTGGTAGCGGGTGAGCTGATCTGCAATCTTGCACAGGAATATCATGTGCCTATCCTCCCTGTTGACAGCGAGCATAGTGCCATCTTCCAGAGTCTGGTGGGTGAGGGCGACAATGAGGTAGAGAAGATTCTTCTGACCTGTTCGGGTGGTCCTTTCCGCAATTATACCCACGAGCAGTTGGAGAAGGTGACTGCTGCCGATGCCCTCAAGCATCCTACCTGGGATATGGGCGCCAAGATAACCATCGATTCGGCTTCGCTCATGAACAAGGGCTTCGAGGTGACAGAAGCTAAATGGCTCTTCGGGGTTCCGGCTGACAAGATAGAGGTGCTTATCCATCCGCAGAGCGTTGTGCATAGTGCCGTTCAGTTTGTTGATGGTGCTGTCAAGGCTCAGTTGGGTGTGCCAGATATGCGTCTGCCTATCCAGTATGCCTTCTCTTTCCCTCAGCGTTTGCATCTGAATGGCGATCGTCTCGACCTCTTCAAGACGCAGGATTTGCAGTTCTTCAAGCCTGACTATCAGAAGTTCAAGTGCCTGCAACTGGCTTTCGATGCCATCAGAAAGGGTGGTAATATGTCATGTATCGTGAATGCAGCCAACGAGATAGTGAATGCCGGCTTCCGCAAAGGTGAGTGTGGCTTCCTTCAGATGGCTGATATCATCGAAGAGACGATGGCGAAGGCTACTTTCGACAGTAATCCCGACCTCGATGTCTATCTGCAGACCGATGCTGAGGCTCGCCGCATAGCTACAGAGCTGATGCTCAAGTAATAGTTTATAGTTAATAGTTTATAGTTAATAGTTAAAATGAACGTAGGATATAGGGCTCATCATAAAGTTCAAAGTTCCAAGTTCAAAGTTCCAAGTAAATAAGTTCAAAGTAAATAAATGGAAGTATTTTTGATCAAAGCGTTGCAGCTGATGCTGTCGCTTTCCATCTTAGTGTTGCTCCATGAGGGCGGACACTTCTTCTTCTCCAAACTCTTTGGTGTAAGAGTGGAGAAGTTCTATCTGTTCTTCGACCCTTGGTTCCATCTCTTCGAGTTCAAGCCAAAGAATTCGGATACTACCTATGGTTTGGGATGGTTGCCGCTCGGAGGATATTGTAAGATTTCGGGTATGATAGATGAAAGTTTCGATACCGAACAGATGAAACAGCCGGAACAGCCATACGAGTTTCGCAGCAAACCGGCATGGCAGCGCCTGCTCATCATGATAGGTGGCGTGCTGGTTAACTTCGTGCTGGCTCTCTTCATCTATTCCATGATTCTGTTCCATTGGGGCGATAATTATGTGGCTACCCGCGATATGAGTTATGGTATGAAGTTCAATACCGAGGCAAAGGCATTGGGTTTCCAGGACAAGGATATTCTGGTAAGCACCGATCTGGGTGAGTTCAAGACCTTTGATGGCGATCTGTATCGTAATCTCTCTGAGGCTAAGCAGGTCAATATCATCCGTCAGGGCAAACCGATGACGCTTAATCTGCCTGGTGATCTCGATATGCTCAGTATGATTAAGAGCAGTCCTCGCTTCGTAGATGTGTATGTACCGCTGCAGATTGATAGTGTGATGAAGGA
This sequence comes from Segatella copri, assembly GCA_021628325.1. Taxonomy (GTDB): domain Bacteria; phylum Bacteroidota; class Bacteroidia; order Bacteroidales; family Bacteroidaceae; genus Prevotella; species Prevotella copri_R. The sequence continues at coordinate 93,642 of JAJXAL010000001.1, forward strand.
TTCACCTGCCAGCAAACTCGGTTTGACAAAGGGTGATAAGATTCTTGCTATTAATAATAAAAAGGTAGTCTCTTTCAACGAATTTCAGATTGAATTGGGCAGAGTAGAGGATGTACTTGCTTCGGCTGAGACGCCGCAGGATAGTGCCAGAGCACTTACAGCTCAGGTTACTTATCTCAAGGCTTCTGGCGATACCGTCAAGTCAAGTGTTCTCCTGCAGTCTACCGAAGAGGGTGTGAAGTTTGGTTTCTACAATCATCCTGTCATGCTCGATTATAAGATTACTCATGTCAACTATGGTTTCTTCGAGAGTTTCCCTGCCGGCATCAAATATGGCTGGAATGTCTTGGCCGGTTATGTGGGCGATATGAAGTATGTCTTCTCTAAGGAAGGTGCCAAGAGTCTGGGTGGCTTCGGTGCGCTGGGCAGTCTCTTCCCATCTGTATGGGATTGGCATGCATTCTGGCTTATGACAGCGTTCCTGAGCATTATTCTTGCCTTCATGAACATTCTTCCTATCCCTGCTCTTGATGGTGGACATGTGTTCTTCCTTCTCTATGAGATTATCACAGGTCGCAAACCGGGCGATAAGTTCATGGAGCGTGCTGAGTATATTGGTTTCGGCATACTGATTCTTCTGCTTGTCGTTGCCAATCTGAACGATGTATTGCGACTCTTCGGCATCTTGTAATGCCGGGGAATCGCGAAAATAAAGGTCAAAAAAAGAGGGTGTGTCATAAATTAATGACACACCCTCTTTTTTTGAGTTTATTCTTTTATACGTATTATACGTATCTGATAATCTGTCCTACACTAACCTTCTTGTCTTTGCGGTAGCCGTTGAGTCTGCAGATCTGCTCTACAGTTACGCCACGCTTTTCAGCGATAGAACTAAGCGTTTCGCCTGGCTTCACCTTGTGGTAGAGCTTCTCGTGGCCAGCAGGCAGTTCGTAGTATCTTCCCACTTCGCCGCCGTTAACCTGCTCTCTGGTGTAACCACCGTTGCCAACCTTGCCGCGGGCAGCATTGGCATCAGCTGATTCGCTTTCGTAGGTATCACGGTTAAAGCTGTAGAAGTCGCCTGTAACGTCCTGGTTGCGGAAGTCGAAGAAGAGTGCCGGGTTCAGAGCCACACCACAGAGACGGGTCTCAAAGTGGAGATGCGAACCGGTACTTCTACCCGTGTTACCACCCAAGCCAATCACATCGCCGGCTCTTACCTCTTCGCCCTCAGTAACGAGCTGCTTAGAGAGGTGACCATAGATGGTCTCCAAACCATTATGGTGACGAATCACGATGTACTTACCGTAACCACCGCCTTCATATCTTACGATGCGAACTCTGCCTGAAAAGGCTGAGCGGATTGAGTCGCCAATATAAACCTTGATGTCCATACCTTTATGTTGGCGGCCAAAGCTAGCACGGTAACCGAAGTTACTTGTGACAACGCGACTAGGAGTTGGCATGCAGAAATGACGGAGATCGATGCGGAAGCGCTCAGGCAAGGTTGTAGCCTTGTGAGCGTACTTGTTAGAGAAATCCTCATACAGCTCGGCTGCAGGGTTCTCTCTGTCTTCAATCATTCGATAATGCGACACAGCGAGTGTGTCGAGCGATTTCATTCTGTGGTCTACAGGTGCCTGTCTTGCCAACAGGTCTTGTCCGCAAACGGGAGAAGCTGTTAGCGCCAACAATGCAACGACCGAAATTTTCTTTATACTCTTTTTAAAACTCATACTACTTTTTCTATTTTCTTTTTTAGGTTCGTGTCAACAGCGCAGAATCATACAAAAAATTCTGCAAAAACCACTAAGGCAAATGCCTTCATGCAGCGGTTTTGTTATATAGACGTTGCAAATATAACAAAAATACTTCAAAAAACCAAAGTTGTTAAAGCCAAAAGGGCGATATTTAACGCCCTAGCCTTTTTTTTAACTTACATTAGGAAAATGAGATGCAAGGAGTTGACTTTTAGTACGTTTCATGCTTTTGTAGCATTCTCAACAGAGCCACGGCAGGAGAATGCCCCATGAAAATATACTTTTTTACCTCCGGACTGGTGAATCGGAGGCATTCCTGATAAGCGCGGTAGAGGTCGTTGAGATTGATGGTAAATTCCTTACCCGATGACTCTCTGATACCGATAATCATCTTTGCCGTGACATGCAGTTTGACGTATCTGATGCCTGTTGCGCTTTCTATTTCTGTAATGTTTTCGAGAATGGCTCTCATTTCTTCCAGGGTTATTTCTGGTCGCGGCTCCCTGATAGCCGGCTTTCTTCTTCTATCCATAATTATACTTTTTACTTTTGGGACAGGCGATGGAATCGCCTGGAACGGGGGTGAGGCTGCTTGATAGCTGAAGCCACCTTTTAGCCTTGCTTTCTGATAGCTGGAACTGCTTTTGCTTGCTTTCTGATAACAGGAACTGCTCTTGCTTGCTGCTTTAGCTGATGGCTGCCCAGTTGATATGGGTTTTCTTCAATTCCCTGAGGCGGTTCCAGAGCAGGGCGTTGTGAGGAGCATTGCATTCGGGATCGTTGTCGATGATTTCCTGTGCTTCTGTGCGTGCCAGTTGTACCAGCTGACCGTCTCTGGCAATATTCGCTATCTTCAGGTCGAAAGCCATGCCGCTCTGCTGCGTTCCCTCCAAGTCGCCGGGACCACGGAGTTTCAAGTCGGCCTCGGCGATACGGAAACCGTCGTTCGTATCGCACATGATATCAATACGTTTGCGGGTTTCTTCTGAAAGCTTATAGTTGGTTACCAGAATGCAGTAGCTCTGGTCGCAGCCTCTTCCTACACGGCCTCGCAACTGGTGCAGCTGGGAGAGACCGAAGCGCTGTGCGTCCAGGATAACCATCACAGAAGCATTAGGCACATTTACACCAACTTCTATTACGGTGGTGGCAACGAGAATCTGCGTCTCACCCTTCACAAACTGCTCCATCTCTACCTCCTTCTCGGCAGATTTCATCTTGCCATGAATCTTACTCAATTTGAATTCCGGGAATGCCTGTTTCAGCGTTTCGTAACCTTCTTCCAGGTTCTTCAGGTCGCTCTTTTCACTTTCTTTGATCAGCGGAAAGACGATATATACCTGTCTGCCGAGATTAATCTGGCGACGGATGCTCTGATAGAGGCTGGTGAGTTGGGTATCAAACTTGTGTAGCGTCTGTATCGGTTTTCTGCCCGGTGGCAGTTCATCAATCACGCTCACGTCCAGGTCACCATAAATGGTCATGGCGAGGGTGCGGGGGATAGGAGTGGCGGTCATCACGAGGATATGAGGCGGATTCTCGCTCTTGTTCCACAGCTTGGCTCTCTGCGCCACACCGAAGCGATGCTGCTCATCGATGACGGCTACGCCTAATCTTCTGAAAACCACCGGGTCTTCGAGGATGGCATGGGTGCCCACCAGAATCTGGATGTCGCCCGTAGCCAGGTCGGCAAGAATCTTTTCTCTCTTCTTTCCCTTTACGATGCCTGTGAGCAGTTCTACCCGGATATCCATTCCCTGCAGAAAGTCACAGATGGTTTGCAGATGCTGCTCGGCAAGAATTTCGGTAGGTGCCATCATACATGCCTGATAACCGTTATCCAGCGCAATGAGCATGGTCATGAGTGCCACGAGCGTCTTGCCCGAACCTACATCACCCTGCAGAAGACGGTTCATCTGTCTGCCGCTGCACATATCGGCTCTGATTTCATGCATCACCCGTTTCTGGGCCCCTGTCAGTTCAAAAGGCAGATGATGGGCATAGAACCCGTTGAAGATATCGGCGATGCGGTTGAAGACATAGCCCCTGAACTTGCGGCGCTGGTCGGTGGCATACCTTATTATATTAAGTTGCACATAGAAGAGTTCCTCAAATTTAAGGCGTACCTGTGCTTTCTGCATCTCCTGATGGGAATGCGGATAATGAATCATGCGGATGGCTGCATCGCGCGAAACCAGATGCAGACGGTCTACGATATGGCTGGGCAGCGTTTCGGGAAGAGGAGGAAGGATGGTGACCAACTGCTTGGTCATCTTCTCTATGGAACGTGAGGTGTAGCCGCGCTTTCTCAGGTTCTCGGTAAGCGAGTAGTAGGGCTGCATGCCCATCTCTGAAATCTGGAGATTGGTGGCATCGTCCATATCGGGATGGGTAAACTGGAATCTGCCGTTGAAGATGGTTGGCTTTCCGAAAACGAGATATTCGGTTCCCACCTTATAGGTCTTCATGATGTATTGGGCACCGCGATACCAGATGAGGTCAGCCACACCGTAGCCGTCTGAGAAATGGGCTACCAGCAGCTTGTTGCGCTTACCGGTATCAATCTCATCGTAGCTGAGTATCTTGCCTTTGAGTTGTACAAAGGGCATGTCGGCATTGAGCTCGCTGATGTGGAAAACCTTGGAGCGGTCTACATATTTATATGGATAGTATTCCAGCAGGTCACTATAAGAGTTGATGCCGAGCTCCTTGCTCAGTATCTCTTTCTTCTTGGGTCCTACCCCTGGCAGGAACATGATGTCTTGGTCTAAAATACTATTCATAATGATGCAAAAGTACAACATTATGGCAAAACAGCCAAAATGTTTAACTCTTTTTTTCCGCAATTGTGGCTTTTTTATTTGTTTATATTGATTTTTCTTCGTACCTTCGCACCGAATAAGATTAAAACTTTCATGAATAGTAAGAAAAGATATATGGTGATAGCTTTGCTGGCGCTTCTGGTTGTGTCGGCAATGGCATATAATGACGAGGCTAAGCCTTGGACCTTCTGGAACTGGAAGTATGGCTCCGTTTCCAGACCGGGTATTCATGCCGATCTGACGGGTATGAAGAATGTAGATATGGGCGGTATCTGGCTGATGCCGGTACGTGAAGCCGGTGAGTGTCTGGAATTTCAGGACGGGGTGGCACAGCTGTCGCCTGAGTTCTGGAAGATGATGGATTATTCCTTCCAGCTAGCCGACTCTCTCGATTTTGATATGGGCATCCATGTCCTGCCTGGCAATCCGCTTGTCCTCCCTGCTGAATCGATGCAGAAGGTTGTCTGGACCGATACCATCATGAAGGGCGGAAAGAAGATTGAAGGCTTGCAGATGTGGCAGCCCGAGAGTTATAAGGACGGAAAGATGCAGTCTGCCGGAAGCGAAGGTGGATATTATCAGGATATTGCTGCTTTTGCCATCCGCTTTAAAGGAAAAACGGGTCCTGCCTGGCGCAACGCAACCGATTCGGCTGCCCGGAGCGAGGCGGTGCCGATGACTGATGTGCTCCCCTTGAAGATGGAAGGGGGAATGGTGATGGGTGTCATGGTGAATGGTATCTTGCAGAATAAGTTGCCTAAGGGCTCCTGGTGCCTGTTGCGGATGGGACATACCCCAACGGGACAGACTCATGCAACGGATGGGAAAGGTATGGGACTTGAGGTGGACAGGTTCTCACCGGCAGCCGTAAAGAAACTGTTCGATTCCTGGTATGCGCCGTTACTGAACCGTCCGCATGGCGATGTGGTGTCGTATCTGTATATCGACCCGAGAGAGTGGGGCAGCCAGAACTGGGGCTGTCAGTTTGCCGAAGAATTCAAGGTGCGCCGCGGCTATGATCTCATCCCCTATCTTCCTGTCATGGCAGGTGTTCCGCTGGAGTCGGCTTCCCGATACGAACAGGTACAGAATGATATCCGTCTCACCATTGAGGAATTGGTAAAGGAGAAGTTCTTCCAGACCTTCACCCGTCTGGCAGAAGAACAGTATGTTGAGGTTTCTTGTGAGCCTATCCCGCGTACCGATCATCCCGACGATATGTTCCGTGCCGTAAGCAGAGCCCATATCTATAATGAAAATCCGGTTCAGGCTGTGGCTTGTATAGGAAACTATGGCGCACAGAACGGAACGCCCGCCTTGCTCAAACCTTTGATAGACCGCCACCTGGCGCTTGGCATCAACAGGTTCATTTTCCAGCATGATATTGTCCGGCATCCAGAGGCTCGAGGTTTCATGGATTACATCACCATGTGTCAGCATTATCTGCAGCAGGGCAGACCGGTGGTTGATATCGCTGTGTTTCATCTTTCGGGAAACCCCGAACAGAAGAACAGCTATCGTGCCCCTCGTGGTTACAAATACGATTTGATCAACAAGGATGCCTTGCTGAAATGGAATTTCGAATACAGTCCGAAAGGTAAACTGCCTGGAAATCAGGATTATCGCATTCTCGTGGTTTCGCAGCCGGATAGCTCTCTCTCTGCTGAGATAAAAGCGAAACTGGAGGAATTGCGTGAGGAAGGCATCGTCATCATCGACAAGCCTTATCAGGCGAAGAACTTCTCGCAGTATGGCATCGATCCGGATGTCATACTGCCTGAGAATATGGATTATGCCCACCGTCTGGTTCTGGAGGCAACGGGCAGGAAGGATATCTATTTCCTGATTAATCAGGAGAATAAGGAGCGCCAGATTACGGCAACCTTCCGTACCGGTACTTCCAGAATCCGCCAGATAGTGAACTTGAACTTGCCAGCTTATGGCTCAGTCTTCGTCATCCTGTCTAACAGGGATGACATGCAGATTATCAGCCCAGCAAAGCTTCCGCTACCTTGATGTCGAATGGAGTGGTAATCTTGATGTTCTCACGGTTACCTTCTACCATTGCAACCTGACAGCCAAGACTTTCTACCACCGAAGCATCATCGGTAAACTGTTCCTTGTATTCCTGGTTGAAAGCCTGCTTTGCCAGACCGATGTCGAAGGTCTGGGGAGTCTGCACTACGCGGTAATCGCTGCGCAGCACATTCTTTCCGCCTCCGTGCTGGTCGATATAGCGCAGGGTGTCGGTTACGGCATATACAGGGATGGCTGCATATTCTTCGCGAGCCGTCTCGAAACATTCCTCGATGACTTCTTTAGATACGAATGGGCGCACGCCGTCGTGAATACCCACTACGCCATCTTCATCATCAGGAATGAGTGCCAGTCCGTTTTTGGAAGACTGGAAACGGGTGTCGCCACCATTAGCTATCTGGTGCTTGATGCTGAAATGATGCTCCTCGCAGAGCTGGTGCCAGTATGCCTGCTGACTCTCCGGCAGAACCAGGATGATGTTCAATGCAGGGTCATATTCATGAAAACGCTCGATGGTGCGCATCAGGATAGGCTTGCCCGCTACCGGCAAGAACTGCTTTGGAATCTCACTTCCCATGCGGAGGCCCTTGCCTCCGGCTACTATGATTACGTAATCCACTTTGTTACTAATTAATAGTTTATAATTTATAGTTTATAGGGCTTACTTGCTCTGAATGAGATGATCATACATCATGCCATCCTGCAGGGCAGCTACGGTTTCCTTGCTTACGAAATAGCTCAATATCTTATAGGCGTATGGGAGGGTTGCTGCAGGACCTTCGCCCGTAATCACGTTGCCGTCTTCCTGGAAGAGGGTGGCGGTATATTCGGTGTTCTCGCCGAAATACTGCTCAAAGCCAGGATAACAGGTAGCCTTCTTTCCTTCGAGAATGCCTGTGCTTGCCAGAACCATTGGGGCTGCGCAGATGGCACCGATTCGCTTGCCAGCCTTGTGCTGTGCGATGAGCGCCTGGCGCACACCTTCGTGCTCGTTCAGGTTTGTACTTCCTGGCATTCCGCCCGGAATCATCAGCATGTCAGCATCTTCAAAGCTGGCAATATCCTCAAACTTCAGGTCAGCCTTGATGGTAACACCATGCGATGTTTCTACCCATTCAGTACCCGTTACACTTACCGTCTTGATGTCAACACCACCTCTGCGGAGGATGTCTACCGGAGCCAATCCTTCGATTTCCTCGAAGCCATTGGCAAGAAATTCATATACCTTAGCCATAATTTATTTGTTTTTTGTCTTATTATTCAAATAATATGATTACCTTTGCAAAAGTAAGAATAATTATTGAAATAACAAAATAAATGGCACAGCAACATTTAAAATTCGCAATATTTGGTAATGAATACCAGGCTAAGAAGTCGGCTTCGATAGAGAAAATCCTTCTTTATCTCGAAAAGAAGGAGGCTGAAGTTTATGTGGAGAATGCTTATTACGAGTTTCTTACCCGCGACCAGCATCTCGATGTGAAGGCGGCTGGGGTGTTCGAGGATTACAACTTCGATGTGGATTACGTCATCTCTATGGGTGGTGACGGTACCTTCCTGAAGGCAGCGAGCCGTGTGGGAGCTAAGGGTACGCCTATCATAGGTGTGAATATGGGTAGATTGGGCTTCCTTGCCGATGTGCTGCCAAGCGAGATAGAGTCGGCGCTGGACAGTCTTTATGCCGGTGATTGTCTGATAGAGGAGCATGCGGTGATTCAGGTGGAGGCAGAAGGTGGCATACTTGCCGGCAATCCGTTCGCCCTCAACGATATTGCCGTACTGAAGCGTGATGATGCTTCGATGATTTCCATCCGTACGCAGGTAGATGGCGAATTTCTCGTCACTTATCAGGCGGATGGTCTGATTGTTACTACGCCAACCGGTTCTACGGCATACAATCTTTCGAATGGTGGACCTATCATCATTCCGCAGAGTGGTAGCATCTGTCTTACTCCGGTGGCTCCTCACAGTCTGAACATCCGTCCTATCGTCATCAACGATACGGCTGTCATCACGCTCGATATCGAGAGCCGCAGCCACAACTATCTGGTAGCCATCGATGGTCGTAGTGAGCGTATGACGGAGGAAACCCGCCTCATCATCCGCAAGGCTCCTCATAGCATCAAGATTGTGAAGCAGCGCAACCAGCGTTACTTCTCTACCCTGAGAGAAAAACTGATGTGGGGTGCTGACCAGCGCGAAAGATAATTAAAATAAGAAAAGAGGTATATCCCGAAGATGAATCTTGGGTATACCTCTTTTTCCTAACCTAAAACAACTAACTAATAATTTTGTTCACACAAAACTAAACCTAAAAACATAAACCTTAATAAACCTAAAAACTTAAAAACTTAAAACTGAAAAACTTAAACTAAAAACTGAAACTATTCTTTGAACTTATTTGTTGTATTCTGCAGTAACATCCTTCACTTTATATTTCTTACCTTCTTTGGATTTTTCGATTTCGAAGTAAGCCGTACTGGTGAGACCTGTTATATCTACAGTCTGCGGCTTATCTGTACCACTACCATTATTGAATATGACATTTACCACCTCGGTTGCATTATCAATGCTGACTTCCTTGTAGTACCATGTCTTTCCACCAATGGTCTTTGTTTCTGTCATCTTTTCACCTGGCCAATCAGAATTTGCTCCCTTCCATGTATAGCAGTATAATGGATTCCATTTCACAGCATCGGCATTCACATAAATCATAAATTTATATGCCTTGAACTTCTCAATCGTATATTGATGAGTGGCGATATTTCTAACTTCACCATTCACAAGCAATCCAACCTTCAAGGTACAAGTACCATTGATGCTGATTTCCTTACCACTCTCTACTGTTGTGCTCTTTGCAGTAGGGGTAGAGCCATCCAAGGTATAAACCAATTTGGCTCCCTCTGTCTGGCTGACTGCAGTAAGTGTGGTCTTGAAACCTTCCTCGTATGAGCCGGAAGGCACGTCGGTCCAAGAGGTTTCTGCATCATTAGAGAGAAAATAGGCATAGTGATAACCGGAAAGAATCTTTGTATAGCCTGTTTCTCCTGCATATCCTGCTGCATCATTACCTACAGCCACAAGAAGTTTGTGCTTAGTACCAGTCACTTCATTAACATATAAAGTATTCTGGCATTTCTTGTTTACGTAATTGCTCATATTGGTGATACCAGCATATTTACGAGCAGCAATCATCTCCTTCAACTCAGGCTTGTAATCTCTCCAGTGTGGCTGGAAGATACAAGGTGTGCCTGGCATAGCAAGCAGATATGCATTTGCTGCAAGAGTATCTCTTTTCAGAGGATCGTTCTGTGAATCGGCAGAGCGATACTGGGTATCATGATTCTCGACGAAAGTAACTGCATAACGACGATAATTGGCATCGTGCATAAGATTGTCGTTACTGTTCAACTTTGTCCAGTTTGGAGCTGCAACAACCTTATTATCTCTTACGCCGATAGCGTCACGAACATTATAACGGAACTGGAAGTCGAAGGCTGCGCTCTTCTTGTTGGTACTGTTTATCCAACTTTCTATCTTTTCGTTACCATCCCAATATTCACCTACAGAGTATTCTACACCTGTGGCATCATTATAGTCGGCAACATGGTTGCCACCGAAACCTTTTACCATATCATAGCGGAAACCTGTGTAACCTAAATCATCCTTCAGATATTTCAGATATGCTTTGATCACCTTCTGCACATTTTCGCTCTTGTGGTCGATGTCACGGCAACCTCCAAAGTCGGTTCCCTCATCATTGTTCTGGCTGAGGCTTACCCCGTCTGTGGCAGCCTGGGTTGCTGTAGTTCCGCCATCATCATTCTTGCAGATGTCTGTAGATTGCATCTGGTAGGTCACTCCCTTGTAGGTTTCAGCAGGGAATGTATACCAGCCCTCCGTATTGCGGTGGTTGATGACTACATCAGCAATAGCACCTATACCAGCGGCTTTAAACTTAGTAATCAGACTTCTGAGCTCAGCCTCAGATCCGAAAGAAGAGTTCTGATTAAAATAGTAATATGGCATATAACCCATCACCTGAGTGGTCTCCAAACATTTTCCGCTTTGTGGAAGCCAAACAAGGTCGATATAATTTTTCAGCTCATCAGCCTGCTTCTCTAAGACCTTCCATTGTGATTCATTATAAGAATCCCAAGAGAATCCTTGCAGCATAACGCCGCTATAATCGCTAGCCCAGCCTTGCGAATTGAGATTTGGTTCAGGCTCAGGTTCAGGCTCAGGACTTGGGGTAGGCGCTGGCGTTGGCCCAGGATCTGGAAGATCAGGGTCATTGCTGCTAGAGCATGCTCCAAGTGTGAGTGCCATTGCGGCAAGGAGTGTAAAATATATCTTCTTCATAATTATCATTGTATTTTGCGATTACTATCTTATGTTTAATTGTAAGTTGTATTCTTTTTCGTTGGCAAAGTTACGATTTATTTCATTAGCTTGTTCAAAAATTGATGCAAATCAAGCAATTTTCTTGTGCAAACGTTTGCATTTACTAATAAAGTTGTTTCTTTAGGTACGTCTTTAGGTACTTTAACTTGAAAGACTTGATAAAGATATATTTTGCTTATAATTTTGCACAGATGAAACAGTAAAGATTATGGCGAAAAAGAGAACTAAAACAAAAGCAAAGGAACCCATCAAGATTTGGGTGAAACCTTTGAAGAATGGCAACAAGGCAATCTATCTGCGTACTTACCAAGCAGGAAGCAAGGGTAGAGGCTATACCTACGAGCGGTTGAAGGGATTGTTGCTGGTAGATGACAAAAGAGGAAGCGACAAGGAGGCTAAGGCAAAGAATGAAGCTACTTTGCGCACCGCTATGCTCATCCGATGTGAGCGAATCAGGGAGTGGAGTATGAGCCACGGTAACTATCAGCGAGAGATGGTGACCAAGGATATGCTCTTAAAAGACTGGATGCTGCTATATGCTGATCAAAAAAGACAGCAGGGACAGAGCGGCAGTCATGCTGTCAACATCCAGCATGCCCTCTTGCATTTGATAAGATACAAGGGTGAGAATATTCGCATGACACAACTGGACAAGGTGTATTGCGAAGGCTTGGTACAGTATCTGGCTCATGCCAAGACCATTGGCACGGATGTGCCCAAGCGGGGCGAACATCATGAGAAAGACTTGGCGAAGGGTACGGCACGCCTCTATTACAATACGTTTGTTACCGCATTGAATGAGGCGGTGAGAGAAGGTATCATACCTGAGAATCCCACCAAACTACTGAAGAAAGAAGAGAAAAAGCTGATTGGTCAGGGAGAGAGCCGACGCTGCTATCTCAGCATCGAGGAAATCAGATTGTTGATGGCTACTCCTTGCAAGGATGAAACCGTGAAGCAAGCTTTCCTCTTCGCTTGTTTCTGTGGTTTGCGCATCAGTGATGTCAGGACATTGCGATGGGCTGATATCGGAAAAGGTACGGAGGGATACTATATTAGCAAGTTGATGGTGAAGACCCGTCATGTGGTAACGGTGCCCTTGTCGGAGAATGCTTTGTCGTGGATGCCAGCAAGAGGACAGGCAAGGGCTGATGACAAGGTATTTGAGCTGCCATCGTTCTTCTCGGTCAACTATCGATTGAAGCAATGGGCTAGGGAGGCAGGCATTGACAAGCCAGTTACTTTTCATGTATCTCGTCATACCTTTGCCACCACCTTGCTCACGATGGGAGTGGACCTCTATACCACCAGCAAACTGTTGGGACATCAAAACATCATAACCACGCAAGTATATGCCGAGATAGTGAACAGAAAGAAGGTTGAGGCGGTGAACCTTTTGGACCAAATCAAGCCTCTTTAGGTACGCTTTTAGGTACATGATGCTTTCAGAAACTTGAAGGAGAGGGCAAGTTGCAAACTTAAAAATCAAGCAAATGATGAAGCAGGTAAAAATTAAATTGCCTCTCAGAGCGTTGACCCTAGCAAGCGGTCTGCTTCTGACGGTGAGTTCCTTTGCGCAGAGTAATGCAATTAAGGGACATGTGAAGGATGCTTCCGGTGAGCCTATCATGGGTGCTACCATTACAGTTAACGGTAAGGCTGTAGGCATTACCGACATGGATGGTAACTTCTCTGTTGACGCAGCTCCAGGTGCCAATCTTACTTTCACCTATCTGGGAATGACTCCACAGACAGTGAAAGCAGCTAACAACATGAACATTACCTTAGAAGATGACTCTAAGTCGTTGAACGAGGTCGTAGTCATCGGTTATGGTGTAGCTAAGAAGAACGACTTGACCGGATCTGTTACTGCTATCAAACCTGATGACATGAACCATGGTCTCCAGACTAATGCACAAGACATGATTTCCGGCAAAATTGCCGGTGTTAGTGTCATCTCTAACGATGGTGCTCCAGGTTCAGGTGCACAGATTCGTATCCGTGGTGGTTCGTCATTGAACGCTTCCAATGACCCATTAATCGTTATTGATGGACTTGCTATGGACAATTATGGAGTTCAGGGTCTCTCTAACCCACTCTCTATGGTAAATCCTAACGATATCGAAAGTTTCACTGTATTAAAGGATGCTTCAGCAACAGCCATCTATGGTTCCCGAGCTTCTAATGGTGTCATCATCATTACTACAAAGAAAGGTCGTTCAGGCCAGGCTCCTAAGGTTAGCTATAGCGGAAACATGTCAATTTCTACCAAGAAAAAGACCTTCGACGTAATGAGCGGTCCAGAGTATAGAGAGTTTATCAAGAATCTTTATGGTGAAAAGAGTGCAGCTTATAAGGCACTCGGCTATTACACCTATGATAAAGAAACTATTTCTCCTATCATTAAGGACGGTAAGATTACTGGTTACAAGAGCGAATTCAACCAAGTAGGCGAACAGCAATTTGCTGATACCAACTGGCAGGACGAGATTTATCGTACAGCCATTTCTCACGACCACAACATTACTATCCAGGGTGGTTTAAAGAATATGCCTTACCGCGCTTCGCTCGGCTATACAAACAATGAAGGTATCATTAAGACTTCAAAGTTTGAACGTTACACAGCCAGCATGAGTTTGAATCCTTCATTCTTGCAGGACCACTTGAAGTTCAACATTAATGGTAAGGGTATGATTGCCAAGAGCCGTTATGCAGATGGTGGTGCCATCGGTGCAGCCCGCTACATGGACCCTACCAAGCCAGTTAGTGTAAACAATGGTGTCTATGAGAAGTACTTCGGAGGTTATACACAGTGGTATTCCAGCAGTTCTACATACATGGATCCAAACTGGGGTATCTCTTACAACCGCAACGCTACACAAAACCCAGTGGCAATGCTCGAAATGAAGAACGATCGTGCAACATCAAAGACATTCGTTGGTAACATCGAGGCAGACTATAAGATTCATGGTTTCGAAGACTTGCACATTCACATGAATGCTGGTGCAGACTATTCTACTGGTAAGCAGAATACAGATATCAGTCCTTATTCATACTCAAACAGCTATTTCGGTTACAATGGTTGGAGCAAGATGGATACATACAACCTCTCATTCAATGCTTATGCACAGTACTTGAAGGACATCAACAAGGCAAACCACATTGATGTGATGGCAGGTTATGAATACCAGAAGTTCCACAAAAAGACCGATTGGGATGGCTATGGAATGTATCCTGCAACTTGCGGAATGACCCAAGACATTACCAACCCGGATAAGACAACAACAACCATTCCATTGGCGGGCACTAAGTATAATGCGCCAACATCAGGTACGCTCTATAAGACAGAGAACTATCTCGTGTCATTCTTTGGCCGTTTAAACTACTCTCTCTTAGACCGTTACCTCTTCACATTCACGCTTCGTGATGATGGTTCTTCACGTTTTGCCAAGGGCAATCGTTGGGGTTTGTTCCCATCTGCTGCTTTGGCATGGAAGATGAAGGAAGAATCTTTCCTGAAAGATGTCAAGTGGGTTGAAGACGTGAAACTTCGTCTCGGCTGGGGTAAGACTGGTCAGCAGGAAGGTATCGGTGACTATACATACATGCCTACATTTACACCGAACCAAGACCACGCATACTATGGTGCTATCAAGGATGCTAATGGCAATGGTGTAACTTATCGTCCAGATGCATTCAATACCGACTTGACTTGGGAGAAGACCACTACTTGGAACGCAGGTCTTGATTTCTCATTCTTCCGTGACCGTTGGATTCTGAACTTGGACTGGTACTACCGCAAGACAACAGATTTGATTAACTCTGTATATGTATCAGCAGGTTCTAACTTCCGCAACAAGGTTACAAGCAACATCGGTTCTTTGCATAATACAGGTTTTGAGTTGGCGACAATCGTTCGTCCTATCCAGACAAAAGACTTGAGATGGGAAATCAACTACAACCTGACTTACAACAAGAACAAGATTGATGAGTTGGTAGGCGGTAATTCAGCAGGTTATCTGGTAGAAACAGGTGGTGTCTCAGCCGGTACAGGAAGTACTATCCAGGCACATGCCGTTGGTCACTCTGCAAGCGCATTCTATGTATATCAGCAGGCTTACGACAAGAACGGAAATCCTCTCCAGAATACATACGTAGACCGCAATGGTAATGGCTACATCGATAGTGGCGACCGCTACTTCTACTATAAACCAGCACCAGACGTAACAATGGGCTTCGGTTCAAAGTTGATGTACAAGAACTGGGACTTCAGTTTCTCTATGCGTGCAAGTCTTGGCAACTATGTATACAATGACAACTTCGCAGGTTCTTGCAACGTAGGTACAGGTTCTGTTTACGCATTGGGTTATTTAGGTAACCGCCCAAAAGATGCAGTAAAACTTGGATTCTCCAACCCACTCACACAGCAGTTCTTCACCGACTACTTCGTAGAGAATGCTTCATTCCTGAAGATGGACAACATCACATTGGGTTACTCATTTGATGGTCTCTTCGGCGGAAGCAAATACAAGGGAATCAGTGGCCGAATCTATGCTACCGTTCAAAACGTATTCACTATTACAAACTATAGTGGCATCGATCCTGAGGTAGCAAGCGGTATCGACAACTCAATTTACCCACGTCCATTCACAACTGTTATTGGACTCAACTTGAACTTCTAATTACTTAAGTATTACAATTATGAGACTAATGAAAATTAAAAATATATTGCCTGTTGCAGCTATGGCTGTAGCATCATTAGGATTCTCGTCATGTGTAGGTGATTTGGATGCAGACAACATCAACCCACAGCAGGTTCCAACCGCCAACTATGACGCTCTCCTAAACAAGGTATATGCTAACATGGTACTGACAGGTCAGAAAGGACCTGATGGAAGTGGCGATATTGACGATATCGATGAAGGTACTTCTAGTTTGATTCGTCAGTTGTGGAATGCCAACGAACTTCCTACTGATGAAGCAGAGTGTATTTGGGGTGATGCAGGTATTCCTGAATTCAACCACGCTTCATGGGGTGATTCACACCCAATGATGAAGGCGCTTTACTATCGTCTTTACATGGGTATCACATATGCAAACAACTATTTGGAGTCAACAGCCAACTCTACAGATCCAGAAATCAGTACCAAGCGTGCAGAAGCCCGCTTCTTGAGAGCTCTTCACTACTCTTATCTGATGGATCTCTTTGGTAATGTTCCATTGGTACTTAACGTATCTAAAGAATCAGCGCCTCAGGTAAGCCGCAAACATCTCTTCGACTTTATAAATGGTGAACTTCGTGAAGTTTGTGGCGAAACCGCTGGTGCCCAAGAGGTTTTAAGCGATGCAAAGGTAGTAAATGGCAAACAAGATGGTTATGGCCGTGCGAACAAGGCAGCAGCATGGTTGCTCTTGGCCCGCGACTATATCAATGCTAAGGTATATTCTGGTACAGAACATAACGACTCTGCCAAGTATTTCGCACAGAAAGTTATTGACACTCCATATAACTTGTGCAAGACACCTACTGGCAGTTACTCAGGTTTCCAGAAACTCTTTATGGCAGATAATGATGTGAATGGTGCAGAAAACGAGATCATTCTTCCTGCAATCCACGATGGTTGGGATACTCAGACATGGGGTGGTTGCTTGTTCCTGATTGCTTCTACTACTGATGCCGACATCATAAAGAATTATCCTACGGGAACTTCAGAACAGTGGGGTGGTAATCACGCCCGTAAGCAGTTTGTACAAAAGTTCTTCCCTAGCAGTCAACCTATGGAAGGCACCCCTACAGAGGTTGCAGCTCAAGCTGGCGACAATCGTGCTTTGTTCTATACCAAGGGCTTCAAGATGAGTATTACAAAGGAAACAGACTTCAAGTCAGGTTATGCTTATGTCAAATTCCTCAATACTTATGCAGGTTCTGGTTCTCCAAAGCATAATCAGTTTGTTGATACCGATTTTCCTATAATGCGTTATGCAGAGGCACTTTTGACTTATGCAGAAGCTGATGCCCGCATGAATAATGGTTCTTGCACAAGCGATGGCCTTGCTAAAATCAAGGAGATTCGCGAAAGAGCAGGTATAGATGTTTCTAACTTGACCTCATTCACTCTTGATGACATCTGCGATGAGTGGTCTCGTGAATTTGCTTACGAAGGTCGCCGCCGTATGGACTTGATTCGTTTCGACAAGTTCGGTGGTCAGAGCAAGTACAAGTGGGAATGGATGGGTGGAACTCAGGATGGAACTCCATTCGACAAGCACTTCAACATCTATGCAATTCCTATCAGTGATATCAATAGTAACACAACAGGTTTGAAACAGAACCCTGATTATTAATTATCAATCATTTAATAAGGTTACAATATGAAAAAGATTAATATAATGGCTGCAGCGTTGGTGGGTCTCTTGGCTTTCGCTTCTTGCGATGCCGATAGAGATGACAACCCAATCATATCAGTTCCAGAGTCATTCAATCTCCTCAAGCCTGAGATGGGTGACAATATCATCGACCTGAAGAGCAGCGAATACGTTCAGTTCAAGGCAGAAAAGGCTGCTGACTACGGTTTCCCAACAGAAACTTCCTATTGGATACAGATTGCAGGAGAAGATAATGCTGACTTTAAAAACAAAAAGCGCATCTTCTCTACTTCAACCAAAGGAAACTCTATCACTTATAACGCACCAGCTAACGAGTTTGACCTCTGCGTTATGAAAGTGAAGGGATGGGAAGAAGAATCTCAAGTAGAAACAGACAAGCCTATCACACTGAATGTACGTATGGTTAGTTGCCCAAAGAACTTGAACGACTCTGCAAACTACGTTTATACTAACGTACAGCAGGTAAAAATTTACCCATACTTCATCAAAGAGAGTTTGCCACAATTCTGGTATCTTACTGGTGGTATTATTGCCGATGCTAGTTGGAGCAATGATCCTAGCAAGATAGGTATTGGCATGATGCCTATGTACGTGAAAGAAGGTGAATCTTACGACAAGTTTACCGGTGATGGTATTGTTCAGTATACAGGTTACCTCAATGCCGGTGAATTCAAGATTATTGCCCCTAAGGGTTTGAGCAACTGGAACTACGGTTTAGGTGGTGGAAACATCACAAAGGATGGTGGTGAAGACTTCAAATACCGTGATGGTGGCGATGACCCAGGCAACTTGGTTGTAGCAGATCCAGGTTATTATGTACTCGAGGTAAATACTAAAGAGAATAAATTGAAGGTTTCACCTTACAACGCAGACTATAAGTATTACAAGGGAGAAGTAGTAGACTACACCACTATGAAGATTGGTGATACAGAGATGTCACCAATTACAACAATTGATGGTGTTCCAAATCATGACTGGTATGCAGAAATCACTTTGTCAGCTAAGACAGAGATGTCCTTCACTTCCGGTGAGGCAACATGGGGCAGTTCTATCTTCCCATGTGCTATTGGCAACAAGGATGATGGCGTATCAATTCCATGTGATAAGGGTACCTACAAGGTATACTTCAACGACATCTCAGGTGCATACTCTTTTGTTGAGCAAAAATAATTAATCAAACTCAGGGAGAGGAGTTTGTTCTCCTCTCCCCCTAAATAGAGAAACAATTATGAAAATCAAATCATATTTATTAGCAGGCTTAGCAACATTTGCCCTTGCTTCTTGTGATGACAGTTTCAACGATTGGTCAGAGCAGCCAGGAAACCCACAAGGCGAAGCTGTAGCTTTTGGCAATGGTAGCGTTGCAGCTGTAGATGTTATTGATTTCGCACAGATTACAGAAAGTACAGACTCTGTACAGATTTGTAAC
The DNA here is from genome assembly GCA_021628325.1 of Segatella copri. Classification (GTDB taxonomy): domain Bacteria; phylum Bacteroidota; class Bacteroidia; order Bacteroidales; family Bacteroidaceae; genus Prevotella; species Prevotella copri_R. Next base: position 112,481 of record JAJXAL010000001.1, read on the forward strand.
ATCACAAAGGCGCCTACATCTTCTAATGCTGCCTATACGCCAAAATATACTTTGCGAATCAACTATAAGAAGAACAACGAGCAGAAAACGGAAGTACTTAAGATGGGGTCTACCGGTAAGGTCAAATACGCAGATTTCAAGAAATTCGTAGAGAACACTTATGGTAAGAAACCAGTTGTCAATGACATCCAAGCAAAAGTTAGAGCCACTCTTTCCATGAATGGTAATACCAATGCAAGTTTCCTTGACTCAGAAAACTTTATCATAAAGGCAAAGCCAGATGCCCCAGAAATTGCGTCAACTTATTATGTAATTGGTGGAACATTAGACTGGGCTGAATCAGCAAAAACTAAGGAGCAGAAATTTATCCGCACCCACGCAGATGTTTACGATGACCCAGTTTTCACAGCAGTCATACCTGCCAATGCCGGTGGTGATACATGGTTTGGAATTGGTAGTGGAGAAACATGTGACGAAATTGCCAATAAGAATGAATGGAAACATGTTTTAGGAACAACCAAGGGTAATGGCTCTAATGGTGTCGGCGTAGAAGAAACCCTTGACACTCGTGAACATATCGGAAATGATGGTTCTTTTAAAGTTTCAACCGACAAGAAATATATCAAGATTGAAATCAACATGATGTACTCATCATACAAGATTACTCCTGTTGACTACCCTGACTATATTTCTGCAGTATCTGGTAATAGCGAACTGATGTTGAGAACATCTGATGGTAACAATTATTGCGGTGGTGCTTATATTAATGGAGCACTGAAGATCAACGGAAAAGAGATTGCCGTTTCTGAACCAGCCGGTTACTATTGGATAGATTACAATACAGAGAATAAGACTGCTAAACTGACAGCCATCACAACTATTGGTGTTATAGGTGATGCCACACCTGGAAAATGGGACAATGATACTGACATGACATACAACGCAGATGAAGGCTGTTGGGAAATCAAAGATATCAAATTGAACGATGGAAATATCAAGTTCCGTGCAAACGATAAATGGGATATCAATTGGGGTACCAATTCCGCCAATTCTCTCTTCTCTTTGGATATGAGTCCAAACAGTGGTAACTTTAACGTTGAAGCAGGAACATACGACATTAAACTCTATGCTCTCTGTTCTGGTCAGGCATATGCAATAATGACTAAGAAATAAGCATTTGCTTCATCAAATAAACTAAATATCAATAGGCGGCTCTCAATTCCGGGAACCGCCTATTTTTTTCTTTCTCCCCATCCTTTTCAAGTATTTTTTCCAAAAAACCTTGGAAGTTACGAGGAAAAGTCGTATCGTTGCATAAGAAAAGCTGCACTCGGCAAATTGCAAACAAGCTTTCTTTGCGCTCGTTTGCATTTTCTTTGCCACCAAATAGCTTAAAAAAAATTTTCGTTTATGTAAAACTTGGGTTAAAGATAATGAATCTGTGAAATCTGTGGGAGTTTTTTATGTCCCACGGATTTCACAGATTTACACAGATTTTTTATGCCCTGGGCTAGCAGCTTCAGCCTTTACCTTTCCGCAGAGTGCAGTGTGAAGTATTTTTGCTTATTCCGTTGTCTGTACATCAGAGGCGGCTTTAGGAGATAATTATTATTAAAAAACTAGAAAACATTTGGCGGTCTCGTTTTTTATTGCGTAATTTGCGTTGCGTAAAAAGCGCAATGAACGTTTGTATAATGAATGATAACAAGATATGGCAAGATTGAACAATCCTTTTGTGGTATATGGCTATAAGGGCGCAGAGTATTTCTGCGACCGCCAGAAAGAGACGGAGAAAATGATTTCTTCGCTGCATAATGAACGTAACATCACGTTGGTTGCCCCACGCCGTATGGGTAAGACGGGATTAATTCATCATGTCTTCCATCAGATGGAGGAGCAATATGCGGAAGTGAAGTGTTTCTATCTCGACATCTTTGCCACCAAGAATCTGGAGCAGATGGTGCAGCTGATGGCTTCAGAAATCATCGGAAAGCTGGATACTGTTTCTCAATCTGCCCTTCGGAAGGTACAGGAATTCTTCAGCAGTTGGCGACCAACTCTGACGATAGATGAATTGACTGGCATTCCTTCTTTTTCTTTAGACTTGAAACCGAGTGAAGGGAAGGAGAGCTTGAAGCGAATCTTTGAGTATTTGAAGCAATCGGGAAAGCGATGCTACATTGCCATTGATGAGTTTCAGCAGATATTAAGTTATCCGGAGGATGGGGTTGAGGCGATGATCCGTTCTTATATCCAGTTCTTACCGAATGTATATTTTGTGTTTTCGGGCAGTCAGCAGCACATGATGCAGGAGATGTTTCTGTCGGCAAACCGTCCTTTCTTCCAGAGTTCGCTGGTGTTGTCTTTGCCTTGCATCGGGGAGCAGGTGTATCGGGAGTTTGCCAATCGCTTGTTGGCATCTCAGCACAGGTCGATAGATGAATCTACCTTTTCTTATATTTATCAGCAGTCTGATAGTGTAACCTGGTATGTGCAGTCGATATTGCACGGCATCTACGAGTATGCTTCTTCCGAGATTACGAAGTCTCTGGTAGATGAGGTGATTCTGGAGCTGATTGAGGAGCAGGCGATGAGTTATCAGAACTATTGTGCCTGGCTAACCGAGAACCAGCAGATGCTTTTGGGGGCGATAGCTCGTGAGCATTTGGTATCTTCGCCGTTGAGTCAGCAGTTTATCAGCACCCACCATCTTCCAGCTACGAGCAGCGTGAAAACGGCATTAAAGGCATTGGTAGATAAGCAGCTGGTAAGCAAGACTCCGACTGGCTATCTGGTTAGTGACCGCTTCTTTGCGAAATGGCTGGTGAGAGGAGGAATCATAGCCAACTGAGGAAATGAAAATTACGTCCCGATGCAGCATTTGCTACGTCCCGACGCAGCAAAAGATGCGTCCCGACGTAGTAACAGATACGTCGGGACGTAATTTCAGAAGCATCCTGGTTCCCATCAAAAGAGCCTCTTTCGCATCATGCACGTCATTGCACAAGTTCATACGTTTTCATTGAGGTGACGGATACGACTTCGCTGGGTGACGGATTCGACTTCGCTGGGTTAAGGATACGACTTCGCTGGGTTAAAGATACGACTTCACTGGGTGGAAGAGTCAATTTCGTTGGGTGAATGAAGTGGCTGCGTTGGCAGAATGAAGTGGCTGAAGTAGCAGAATGAAGCACTAAACTTTCTGGTGGCATATATATCACGCATATTCTTGATGTCCTCGTCATACAGCTCTAGTTCCTCTCGGGAGAGCTTGCGGAGGTCGCCTATCTCTGCCAATTTGCGGAAGATTGGATACTTCTCGCTGAATGGCATCTGTTCAAACATGTTCATATTCTTTCCTCCTTTTTATATTGTTTTATTCTTTGGATTCTCTTTTGGTTTCTATAGAAAATTTCAGCACTCCTAAATTTACCCCAAAAGTCAATCTGCGCATTTTTAATGGCAGCTTATCTGCGAAGACTTCGTTCATGGCAGCTTGTATCTTACCTTCTGTTGCTTTGTCTGGTAAAATACCATGCTCCTTTGCATCTTCATTCACCTTATCTATAGTTCTTGCCAATTTGCGAAGTTGAGTGAAAGTATCAATGATGGCAATGGTTGTACTGATGGCTAAATCACCTTTCAGAATTGTGGCAAGCATATAAAGTCCTTGTTCAGTAAATGCGTGAGGTGCAACAGTGGAATGCTTGAGGGTATTGAACCGGTGGAAATTTTCCACCAGTTCCTGTTTCTCGCTGCTATTCAGTTCAATAATATAACCAGGGGGAAACTTTTTGGGGTTATTTTTAACCGCTTTGTTTATATCTCTGGTTTCTACTCCATACAATTCAGCAACATCTCTGTCAAGGATGACTTGCGTATCCCTGATGACAATGATTTTACTTTCTGTTTTTACAATAATTATTCTTCCTTGTTTTTTAGCAAGTCCATCATTTTCTTCATATCAGGCAAAGCCTTGCGTAACCTTTCAGGCATGTCATCCAACGTCTTGTAGGTAGCAACTCCCATCGGCTTGCTGTAGTCTCGAACAGCATATTCTGCATAAGAGTAGTTTGCTGATTGGCAAAGAATGATTCCAATAGACGGATTCTCGTGTGGCTTACGCACCTTGTCGTCGAGAATTTGGAGATAGCCAAAAAGTTGCCCAAGATAAGAGGTCTTAAACTCGCCAAGTTTTAGCTCTATGCAAACCATAGCGTTCAATTCTCGATTGAAAAACAGCAGGTCTGGGAATTGTTCAACACCATAGATTTCCAAATGGTATTGGTTGCCGATGAAAGCAAAGTCTCTGCCAAAGGTCATGATGAAATTCTTGATGTTCTGAACGATGCTTTGTTCTACAACTCGTTCGTCGACATCTATTTTTTCGCGTTCCCCAATCTCTTCTACATTGATAAAGTCAAGTAGATATTCATCCTTGAACATTTCTACTGCACGTCGAGCTTCCCTAGGATTGTTGATGGTCCTGGTAAAATTGTTAGGCATGCGTCCTTGGCTATGGTAAGCATCCTCCTTTATAAGTTGGCGGAGCTTCTTTACGGAAAGATGTTCCTCTACAGTGCGGTGAATATAATAAAAGCGTGCCGAAGTTTCTTTTGGTCCACTAATGATGGCAGAGTGGTGTGTGAATGGTACTTTAAAGAAGTCCTCAACAGGAAAATCTGGAATATTAGAAATAGATAAAGTATGGAATATATCTATCTGATTTTCACTATTTTGTAATTCAGCGGTTGCAACCGCTGAATTCTCAAAGCACAATTCGGCGGTTGCAACCGCCGAATTGCTGTCAAGCATATTCCATGCTTCATAAAAACGTCTCATGTCTCTTAGTTGAGTTTCCGAGAATCCTCGAAGACCTGGTAGTTCCTTGCGAAGTTGTTCGCTGATGGATGCTAATGCGCCCTCGCCCCATACTCCTTTGCGGGTATGTTGTGAAAGATATTTTCCGATGGCAAAATATAAAGCAAGTTGTATGCGGTTCACACCTTTGGCTGCTTCATATTGTCCTTGAAGTATGGCTGTCTTTATAGCGTTGACAGCATTGTTATATTGTATCAAACTATCCATAGAGTAATGTTTTAATTTGGTCTTCTAACAGAAGGCATACGGATTTTGGGACAAAGAAAATGCAAACGAGCGCAAAGAAAGCTTGCTTTCAATTTGCCGAGTGCAGCTTTTCTTATGCAAAGATACGACTTTTCCTCGTAACTTCCAAGGTT
>JAJXAL010000129.1:0-8970 GCA_021628325.1 Segatella copri
AAACTATTCCAAACAAACAACATAGAAGCCTGCTCATACCTAGAGCAGGCTTTCTTCGTTTATATAAGTTTTTAGGCAAGGATTACACCACACCCCCTTTCTCTAAGCTCCTTAACCCTGTAAAACCACAAAAAAACTTTAATTCTACCCTTCCCTGTAAAAAAGTCAGCAATTTTTTACGCTATCACAAATATTTTTTGTACTTTTGCCTACAAATAGTAAATTATTTAATTAAAAGACATTTTATGCTTACACTTAAACTTATCAGTGAGGAAACTGAACGTGTAGTTAAGGGTCTCGAAAAGAAGCATTTTCCAAATGCTCGTGAGGCCGTAGAGAAAGTTTTGGAGTACGACAAGATTCGTCGTGAAGCTCAGCAGAAGTTGGATAACAACAAGCAGCAGGCTAACCAGTTTGCTAAGCAGATTGGTGCCCTTATGAAGGAAGGTAAGAAAGAGGAAGCTGAGAGCGCAAAGGCTCAGGTAGCTATGCTCAAGGCAGACGCTAAGGCTCTTGAAGAGATCATGGAGAAAGCACAGAACGATATGACCAACCAGTTGCTCGAAATTCCTAACATCCCTTGCGAGCAGGTTCCTGAAGGTAAGAACGCAGCCGACAACGTTGTTGTGAAAGAAGGCGGCAAAAAGCCAAACCTCGGCGAGGATGCTCTCTGCCATTGGGATCTCTTGAAGAAGTATAATCTTGTAGACTTCGACCTCGGCGTTAAGATTACTGGCGCAGGTTTCCCTGTATATATCGGCAAGATGGCTCGTTTCCAGCGTGCGCTTGAGGCATTCTTCCTCGATGAGGCTCGCAAGAGCGGATACCTGGAGATTCAGCCTCCTTACGTAGTAAACGAGGACTCTGGTCGTGGTACCGGTCAGTTGCCAGACAAGGAAGGTCAGATGTATCATGCTAATCTGGATAATCTCTTCCTCATCCCTACTGCTGAGGTTCCTGTAACCAACATCTTCCGCGATGTTATTCTCGATGAGAAAGATCTCCCTATCAAGCGTTGTGCTTACTCAGCTTGTTTCCGTCGTGAAGCAGGTAGCTATGGTAAGGACGTTCGCGGTTTGAACCGCCTGCACCAGTTCGACAAGGTAGAGATTGTTCGCATCGATAAGCCAGGTCACTCTTACGAGAGTTTGAACGAGATGCTCGACCATGTTGAAGGTCTTTTGAAGAAGTTGGAATTGCCATATCATATCCTCCGTCTCTGCGGTGGTGATATGAGCTTCACCTCTTCTATCTGCTACGACTTCGAGACATGGAGTGCTGCACAGGGTCGCTGGTTGGAAGTTTCATCAGTATCTAACTTCGAGAGCTATCAGGCTAACCGTCTCCACTGCCGCTATCGCCATACAGATGACAAGAAGATTGAGCTTTGCCACACATTAAATGGTTCAGCTCTTGCTTTGCCACGTATCGTAGCAACCATCTTGGAGAACAATCAGACCCCAGAAGGAATCCGCGTACCTAAGGTATTGGTTCCATACTGCGGTTTCGAGATGCTTGATGACAAAAATTTCGATTAATTTGAAGTATCGGTAAGACTTTCAGTTTTTCTCGATTATACAAAACATTCGAAAAACAAAAATAACATATATTGTACGAGGATAACTTCGACTGCCACAAAGGTAGCCGATGTTATCCTTTTGCATTTTTATGTACCATGAAGCAAACTCTAAACAGCTAACCAGAAATATTAATATATCAGCATTAAGAAATTTAATAGCCCATGAACAAGATTATCAAGAAAGTACAATACTCAGAGAAAGTATTCCGCTTCGATGTAGAAGCACCACTTATAGCCAAGAGCCGAAAGGCAGGTAACTTTGTCATCATCCGTGTAGACAACAACAGCGAGCGCATGCCGCTGACCATCGCTGATGCTGACATTGAGAAAGGAACCATCACACTGGTTGTGCAGAAGGTAGGTCTTTCATCTACCAAACTCTGTGCATTGAATGAAGGAGATGAAATTCACGATGTGGTGGGACCACTTGGAAATCCTACACATATCGAGAACTTCGGAACAGTCATTTGTGCCGGAGGTGGTGTAGGCGTAGCTCCTATGCTCCCTATCATCAAGGCACTGAAAGCCGCAGGAAACAGAGTCCTTTCCGTAATTGCGGGTAGGAACAAAGACCTCGTGATTATGGAAGATGAAGTGCGTGCATCTAGCGATGAGCTCATCATCATGACCGATGACGGAAGTTACGGCGAGAAGGGTGTTGTAACCGTAGGAATCGAGAAGTTTATCAATCAGGAACATATCGATAAGGTTTTCGCCATCGGTCCTCCTATCATGATGAAGTTCTGCTGTCTCCTGACCCAGAAATATAATCTTTCCACAGACGTTTCGCTCAATACCATCATGGTGGATGGAACCGGTATGTGCGGTGCCTGCCGCCTGACCATCGGTGGCAAGACCAAGTTTGTCTGCATCGACGGTCCTGAGTTTGACGGCGCCCAGGTAGATTGGGACGAGATGTTCAAGCGCATGGGCACTTTCAAGGATGTTGAACGCGAAGAGATGGAACACTTCGAAGAGCACCTTGCAACTGTAGACGCAGGAAAGAAGAAAGAAACTACGGATGTAATCATGGACGTAGAACCTACAGATGCGAGCATCGAAGAGTTGACCGACCGTAACGCTGAGTGGCGCAAGGAGTTACGCGCTTCGATGAAAGCAAAAGAACGTACAGCTATAGAGCGCGTAAAGATGCCTGAGCTTGACCCTCTTTATCGTGCCACAACCCGTACGGAAGAGGTAAATATCGGTTTAACCAAGGAAATGGCTTTGACCGAAGCCAAGCGCTGTCTCGACTGTCCTAAGCCTACCTGTATGGAAGGTTGTCCGGTGAGCATCAACATTCCTTCCTTCATCAAGAATATTGAGCGGGGCCAGTTCCTTGCCGCAGCCAAGGTTTTAAAGAACACCTCTGCCCTACCAGCCGTTTGCGGACGAGTTTGCCCACAGGAAAAGCAATGTGAAAGCAAGTGTGTACATCTCAAGATGAACGAGCCTGCTGTAGCTATCGGATACCTGGAGCGTTTTGCTGCCGATTACGAACGACAGAGTGGAAACATCTCTGTACCAAAGTGCGATGAATCTAATGGCATCAAGGTAGCTGTAGTTGGTTCAGGACCTTCCGGATTGAGTTTTGCAGGCGATATGGCAAAGAAGGGATTCGACGTTACCGTCTTTGAAGCATTACACGAGATTGGCGGTGTATTGAAATATGGTATTCCTGAATTCCGTTTGCCTAATGCTATCGTAGATGTAGAGATTGAGAATCTTCAGAAGATGGGCGTAAAGTTTATTACAGACTGCATCGTAGGCAAGACCATTTCCGTAAAAGATCTGGAAGAACAAGGATTCAAGGGAATCTTCGTTGGTTCAGGTGCGGGTCTGCCAAACTTCATGAATATTCCTGGAGAGAATGCCTTGAACATCATGTCTTCTAACGAATATCTTACCCGTGTAAACCTGATGGATGCAGCCAATCCTCATAGCGACACCCCTATCAACTTGGGTAAGAAGGTGGTTGTTGTAGGCGGCGGAAATACAGCTATGGACAGTTGCCGTACTGCAAAACGACTCGGAGCAGACGTAACCTTGGTATATCGCCGTTCAGAGGCAGAAATGCCTGCCCGACTCGAAGAGGTGAAGCATGCCAAAGAAGAAGGAATCAACTTCTTTACATTGCACAATCCTAAAGAATATGAGGCAGACGATAAGGGCGCAGTAAAGGCTGTAGTTCTCGATGTGATGAAGCTTGGCGAACCTGATGCCAGCGGCCGTCGTCGTCCTGAAGCTACAGGCGAGACCATCACGCTGGAGTGCGACCAGGTAATTGTTGCCGTAGGAGTAAGTCCTAATCCACTCGTTCCACAGAGTATCGAAGGCTTGGAACTCGGCCGGAAGAACACCATTGCCGTAAACGACCAGATGCAGAGTTCCATCGAAGAAATCTACGCTGGCGGCGATATCGTACGAGGAGGAGCCACAGTAATCCTTGCCATGGGAGACGGCAGAAAGGCCGCTCTCAATATGAGCGAAAAATTATTGAATAAATAAGAAAAACGGGAAACAATAAAAGGGCAGCCATGCATCACGCAGACTGCCCTTTCCTTTTCTCGTATGTAATGTTATAAAATGAAATGTAGTTCGTACATATATTTATTAATAATTGGACTCAAACACTATTTCAGATTAATACGAAGTCCGAACTGGAGATTAAAATTCCACTTCTTATCTTTAAACGTATTTTCTATTTCGCTGCCATTATCAAAATAATATTTTGCACCTGGCTCAATATAGAAACCCACTTGTGGAGTAACATCATACTGTGCACCAAGCGAAGCCTTACCCGAGAACTGAACGCCATCACGTTTCACGTCCTCTTTATGACCAGAAACCTTTGTATCATTCTTTACGTTGAAATCGGCTTCTCCACCCGCCATTACGTATGCGTGAAAGCCTCCCGTGCTCCAAACCTCATAGTTTAAACCAAGTGGAACACCCACATAATGCAAAACCTGATGTGTATCAAATTCTGAAACACCATAAGATTTGAAATCAGAAGCAACACGCGTATAAACGACACCGGTACTCAAAGACAAGCGAGGAGCAAGCCCTATACCAACCTGAGCACCTATAGCCAAAGGAGCATGATGTTTTGCTTCAACATATTTCGGTATTGCATATCTTAAAGGAGAAGCAGCAGCCAGGAAAACACCATGATCAGCAAAGCCGCCACCAGCAAGAGGATCTGAAGACGCATACATGCCGTTTGACATTCCATCACTGCCCGAGCCCAGACTTACATTCTCTGCATACAGGTTCATGGTCCAGTTCTGTTCATACTTTTCCTTATAACTGCGTTCAAAATGCCCATTCTGCGCCCTGCCTGCATAAAGCTTCTGGCCACCATCTGCTTCCAACGGCTTGGTTGCATGATTAGAAGAAACGGCCATCTGTCTTTCTGAATCCTTATTTTGCTTTTGCAAAACAGATAATTCCCGACCATTTACCTCTGCACTAACAGACGTTTCCGGCATTTCTACCTCTGCTGCAAGCATTACTTCATTATCAGCAGCAACAGTCCTCTCCTGGAAAGAGACAGAAGATTTACTATGGTTCAATTGACGCCCCGATGAGTGGCGATTCACCTGATGTGCAGATGCATTGTTTTCAGCAAGCAAGATAGCATTTTTACTTCCTGCCGATTGTGCTTCTGCACGGACAGCAGAAGAAGTCCTGCTTGAACCTGATGCTGTAGAGAAAGAACTCTGAACAGCTAAGTTAGCCTGTCCCGGTTCATCATCATGCAGATAAACATAACTGCCTCCTACTCCCAATAAAGCAATAGCTGCAGCTACTGACCATCTTTTCAAGACAACATAACGAGCCCGTGGGGTCTTTTTTACATCAGTTTCCTCATCACCAACCTTTTTAGACTGAGCAAGCGATTGTTCTATCTCAGCCCACATGTCGTGGCTGACAGGCTCTTGGTAGTCTGCCAACTGATCTCGAAGTTTATTTGTCCAATCGTTACTCATTACTTTTCTCATTTATATGATTCAACTCTTTATTATCACTACAATCTGCCTGGCTCAGATAATCTTTCACCTTTTTGCCCAACAGCTTTTTCGCCCGCAAATATTGTGAAGCAGAACTGCTTTCTTTAATGCCTAACAGCTGTGCAATTTCTTTATGGCTTTTCTGTTCAAAAACAAACATGTTAAGAACCAGTCTGTACCCATCAGGCAATTCTCCTATCATTCTTGTCAGTTCTGCAGGCGGAACTCTTTCTACTTCAGGCTCTTCATCCTCAATATCATCGGGAACTTCGTCCACGATAGTGAAGCGCTTTTGCTGCCTTACAAAGTTGACCGCTTCATTTGTCACTATCCGCAAGAGCCAAGCCTGAAGAGCGCCCTCACCCCGATATTCAAATTTTGAAATGCCGGAAAAGACTTTTATAAAACTATCTTGCACTACATCTTCAGCATCATCGCGCATAGGGACATACCTCAGCGCTACGGCCATGGCATACCCCACATAGCGTTCGTACAATCTGTGCATGGCTGCCCGACTGCCGCTATTGATGTCGTCTAAGAGATTCTTTTCCGATTCCAATTTCAAATCCTTTTTAAAGATTAAACGATATAAAGAGAAAACCTTGCATCAAAAATGAACTTTTTTTTTGATGCAAGGCACTTTTTTATATTTTTACATTATTCTATAGAGAACACTTTACCTTCCTGAGTAAGATAACTTTCCGCAAACACCTCTTTAGCTTCATTCAACAATACCTCTTCATTATTATATCTTGCACTATAATGCCCCAGAAGAAGTTTGCCTACACCCGCATTTCTGGCTATAGTTGCAGCCTGTCGAGCCGTACTGTGATAATAGAGTTTAGCCCTGTCCTCATTCTCTGAAGTATAGGTGCTCTCATGATAAAGCACCGTAACCCCCTTTACCTTTTCTGCCAACCCCGGAACAAACCGGGTATCACTGCAATAAGCATAACTGCGGGGAGTAGTGGCAGGCATTACCAATCTGGCATTAGGTATTACATCCCCCTCCTTCGTTGTCCAGTCAGCTCCATTCTTGATGTTATTAATCTGGCTTACAGGAATCTCGTAATAATCTATCATATCACGACGGATATGAGGCAATGTCGGTTTCTCTCTGAAAATGTAACCACAACAAGGCACACGATGCTGCAGAGGAACGGTTTCTACGGTTACAGAATGATCTTCATATACAACTTGCGACTTCTCGGTATCTACAGGAACAAATTCTATTTCATATTCCATTCCCTGCATGAAGAAATCAATCTGACGCTTAAATAAATCTCCGTAACTTTCTGGCGCATACACCTTTAACTTAGCCGTTCTGCCCAGCATACCTAAGGTAGAAAGAAGTCCCAGCAAGCCAAAGCAATGGTCACCATGAAGATGCGAAATAAAGATAGCATTTATCTTAGCAAAGTGAACATGAGTGCGACGGAACTGCATCTGGGCACCCTCTCCACAATCCATCATAAAGCATTTGCCACGCATCTCAATAATCTGAGCCGAGGCACTATGCTGAAGGGTGGGCAAAGCACTGCCACACCCCAATATATGTACTTTAAATGGTTCCAAAACTAAATCATAAATTACAGGTTCAACATGATGACCTTACTCTTGGCGCTTGAAAACAAAGATACCCTGAGTGTTTTCCAACATAAGACTGTCAGAACCCAATTTGTCAATAGCGAAAGTATCCTTATTCAGCAAGAGTTTACCATTGAGTATCTTCCAGCTAGTCCAAGGATTAGTTTCAGCCTTCACATTGTTCTTCACCTCTCCACCTTCCAAGATATCAAAATTCTTATCCAGAGAAGTCCATTTACCCAAGAGGGATGTCAGATTGATAATCTTTTGGGCCATCATCTCTCCATCCTCTGCCTTATAACCGATAAGAGCAATACGGTCGCCAGCCAGCAATCCTCCCTGAACAACATCAGGATTCTCATCGTCAATAAACACCGAAAGGGTGTCACCTTCATCAGAAATCAGCTCCAGGCTATGCATAGAGGTTCCCTCACCGCATACACCATAGATGGTAGAATCGTTCATTGCATCCTCTACCTCTACCGAATCTGCTGCACTGATAACAGGAACATTATTTTTGTTCTTACAACTGTTGGCAGCGAAAAGCGCCACCAGAGCTATTGTTACATAAACTAATTTCTTCATAACACTTTAGTTTTTATTATTATATTGATGAGTCGATAAGATTATCTGATTCACCGTTATTTATCATCCTTTTTCTCCTGAAGTTTTGCTTCATCCCATAGTTTATCCATTTCTTCTAAGCTCATATCTTTCAAGTTTTTACCTTGCTTTAAGCTATGATCTTCTACGTAGTTGAAACGGCGGATAAACTTCTGGTTGGTTTTCTCCAGCGCATTATCCGGATTGAGTTTATAGAGACGTGCTGCATTGATTACTGAGAAGATGAAATCGCCCAATTCCTGGGTAGAATTCTCTTTGTCGCCTTTAGCCAGTTCCACCTTGAGTTCTTCCAGTTCCTCCTGCACTTTGTCCCACACATCTTCTTTTTCATTCCAGTCGAAGCCTACATTTCTAGCCTTGTCCTGAATGCGATAAGCCTTGATAAGAGACGGAAGAGAATGAGGGACACCGCTCAACACCCGCTCATTTCCATCCTTCTCCTGCTGCTTGATCTGTTCCCAGGTTTTCTCAACAGAAGTAGCAGTTTTCGGCTTGCTGGCGCCAAGAGCCAAGGTTTCTTCCGAACTGGCAGTTCCAGCCTTCCCGGTTTCTGCTTCTTCAGACTCTCTATATACCACCTGTCCCTCATCGTTGATATACATATCAGGATTCGAAACCGTCCAATTTCCTTCCTCCTTCCAATTGATGAAAGGATGGCGGAACATCAATTTATCTGCCTCCTGATTGCAAACATCACAGATATCGAACTCGCCGTCTTCTCTGCCGATGATGCTATAGAACATCACGTGCTCCAACACATCGCCCAACTCCTTCTTGATATCTTTGTAATCGCGCTTCATCAAGGCGTCACAAAGCTCGAAAGTCTCCTCGATCGTATTCGGACGAAGACTCTCGAATGTCTGCTTTTTATCCCATGGACACTGCAGGCGCAAACGGTCCTGCACATCCAGCAAGCGGCTGAACGCCGCCAGTTTTTCTTCTTTCGTATGTCCTTTTCCTGTATTACTAACCATCGTTTTGTGCAAAAATTAATAATTTTGATGCAAAGATAGTATTTTTCGCCCAAAAATTAGTATCTTTGCACCGTTTTTTAAAGAAAAAGAAAGAAAAAGAATAAAAATTAGATATAAACAATGGAATTAGCAAGTAAATACGATCCACAAGCAGTGGAAAGTAAATGGTATCAGTACTGGCTCGACAACAAGC
>JAJXAL010000242.1:0-1559 GCA_021628325.1 Segatella copri
TCAAGCACGGTTCCGAGAGAAGGGAGGGTGAAACTCCCTCCACTTACTCGACAATTCGAGACCATTTACCGCATAGAGCGGTACGTTAGTAACCCAATCTTCCTGCAGATAATCATTCATGGAGATGCGATAGGCCTTCTTTGACTGGTTGTCTGCAACAAACTGGCGCAGGCTCTTTGCCTTGACATTCGTCTCGGCTTTCACCTCCAGCGGAACAATCTCATCCTCCTCATCCTGGAGCAGAAAATCAATCTCCTGAGTACTGTTGGTCTTGGCATAATAATACGGTTCATACCTGAGAATGAGCTGCTGCAAAACATACTGCTCCGTCAATGCCCCTTTAAACTCGGTAAAAATACTGTTGCCAGCCACTATTGTCGCAACCTTGAGATTAGACATCGCACCTAGAAGCCCGACATCCAGGACAAAGATCTTGAAGGCCGCCCGGTCTTCATAACTGGCAAGCGGCAGTCGGGGAGCCTTCACATTATATACCTTATATATCAGTCCGGCATCCAGCAGCCACTGCAAGGCCAACTCATACTCCCGGGCTCTTGCCCCCTCGCGCACCACTCCATAGATAAACTTCCTGTTTTCCTTGCTCAACTGGGCGGGCAAGGATTTCCACAAATCAGTAATACGGGGAATAATCTCCGATGGAGCATGCTTCGACATATCTCTCTGATAACTGTTCAGAATGTCCTTCTGTATGGTTCTCACCTCTTTCCAGTCACGATTCTGGCTAAAGCTCAATACGGCTTCAGGCATGCCTCCCACGTAGTAATAATACTTCAAGAGTTCCTGAAACTTGGGAGCAAACATCGTTATCATATTCCAATCCTTCGTCTGAAGCAGCTGCGCCAGATTCTTCTCCCCCATAGCCATCACGAACTCGATAAAGTTCATTGGATACAGAGAGAGAAAATCCACCTTACCCACAGGAAAAGATTCCCCCTGATGCAGTTCGATACCCAGAAGAGAACCTGCAGCTATGACATGATAGCCCGGCGCATTCTCTGCAAAATATTTGAGAGAAGTAACAGCATGAGGGGCAGCCTGAATCTCATCCAGGAATATCAGCGTTTCGCCCTCTGTGCAGGTTACATTCGTTGCAGCCCCAATAGCTGTAAGAATTCTAGGAATACTGAAATCCTGTTCAAATAGATTCTGCAGGATCTTCATCTCTTCAAAGTTCACATATGCCAGCTGCTTGTAATTCTGGCGGGCAAACTCCTTCACCAGCCAAGTCTTTCCCACCTGTCTGGCGCCCTCTATAATAAGAGGTTTACGATATTGTTTATTCTTCCATTTCAGAAGTTCATTGATAGCTAATCTTTCCATAATCCGTATCTTAAAATCACATTTTATGAGGGAATAATCACCTATTATCCCACATTTTATGAGGGAATAACGCTGCAAATATACACATTTTATGAGGGAATCCTATCATGTTTTTGCACATTTTATGGGGGAACACCCATTTTTTAACTGATTTTAAAGGATGAAATGAAGTATCTACTCAGCAGCACCCCCTATGGGCATGAGCGTATCCCCCTAAT
>JAJXAL010000130.1:0-8967 GCA_021628325.1 Segatella copri
GTCAAGCACGGTTCCGAGAGAAGGGAGGGTGAAACTCCCTCCACTTACTCGACACAATTTAATCATATACGAATGAAAAAGAAAAATATCCAGACCCCCGTTTTATCAATGGCCATTGCTGCATGTATGATATCTCATCAGCAAAATGCGCAGGCCGGAGAAAATCCGTCCCTGCAAAATGATTCCGTGCCTTATGTAACCATGCCGGACGTTTCCCCTAAACTCACCACAGGAGATGGAAATCCCCTGCTGGATTTTATGTTTACAGCGGATCCAACTGCAGTAGAATATAATGGCAGAATTTATGTGTACGCAACAAACGATCAGCAACAATATGATTCAATAGGCGGTTACGGAAAAAACTCCTACGAATACATCAAATCTCTGGTGATGATGTCTTCCGATGACATGACAAACTGGACCTATCACGGAATTATTAAAACAGACAGCATCGCCCCATGGATACAAACATCATGGGCACCGTCGATCGCAAAACGTGAGGAAGCGGACGGCAAGACTCACTTCTACCTCTATTTCTCCAATAGCGGGGGTGGAACCGCAGTGCTGACATCCACATCCCCTATAGGACCGTGGTCAAGCCCGCTGAATCATAGTTTGGTAGACACAAACACTCCCGGCATAGCAGGAGAATGCAAAGCCGCTTTCGATCCGGGTGTAGTCATCGATGACAAAGGAAAAGGTTGGCTGACAGTAGGCGGAGGATGTGCTCGCATTATGCGTTTGGGAAAAGACATGATTAGTGTGGATGGCCCGATAAAGCCCATCAGGGCTCCCCATCATTTCGAAGCTAACGAATTAAACTACATCAACGGCACATACGTTTATACTTATAACATAGATTGGCAAGATTTTAGCGACTGGCCTCTCCAGACAGAGAAACCAACCACCTGTTGCATGAGTTACATGACTAGCAAAACTCCGCTGGTAACCAAAAGTTGGAAATACCAGCACAACTATATGAAAAACCCTGGAGATTATGGATTTGACTACAGCAACAATCATACACATCTACACAAATTCCGCGGGAAATGGTATGTATTCTATCACACAATGAGTTTGCAACATAGTTTCAATACAACAGCTGGTTTTCGTAATGTTTGTGTCGATGAAATACAAGTTGACGAGAATACTGTGAATATCCACATGGGTAATCAGACTCTGAAAGGCGTAAAACAGATACAGCCTATGAATCCGTTCATCATCCAGCAGGCCGAAACCACAGCAGCCACACAAGGTGTCAAGTTCACAAATGGAAAAAGCATCGGGGACATGTATGCCGTTACCGTTCCCAACAAGACTGGCATCATTGCTGTCAGAGGTGTGGAATTCAACAAAGTACCTTCCAGTCTGGAAATTAAGGCATCCGGAAACGGAATCATAGAAGTCCGCCGGGATAGGCCGGACGGAGAAGTCATAGCTTCAATCAAAGTCGGTACCCCGCAAATGAAACTCATAGAATCCCAACTTCAAAAGAATATGACAGGCACAATGGACCTCTGTTTTGTCCTGAAAGGAAACAATATCACATTCGACGAATGGAAGTTCAAATGATAACTTCCTGATGACAAGGAGGGTGCATTGCCCATTATGATGCACTCTCCTTAACTTCCTGTACGTATCCCGCGCTGAGGAGACTATGCATGGAAGCTGTGCTATCGTTGGATTCTCTTGTTTGTTTTCGCAACACTAAGATAAGTGAATTCTTCGACATGGCAAAATCCTGGGCCGTTCGGCTCTGCCGCTTGACTTGTTCAAGAACTTTTTGCTGCTCAGGTGTTTAAAAAGTTTAATTTATAATAGTGTTGCGTAATTAAGGACTATGGGACATATTATTAAACTACAATGGAAAATCGCTGGAATGCTGGGCATCTTGCTTCTATGTTCAATGCAAACTGCAGCGAAAACAGTTGCGGATTCCTCCCTGAAACCACGTATTGTCGTACTTACGGATATTGCACCGACAGACCTTGAACCCGATGACATGGAATCAATGGTCCGCCTGCTGGTCCATGCTGACCTTTATGAAATAGAGGGACTGATTGCGACAGGAGGATGGAACAGCTGCGGGAGATCTTATCCGGACGAATGGATGGAAAACATGCAGAAAGTAATTAATGCCTACGAGGAGGATCTACCGAATCTAATGAAACGATCCGGACAAAAGGGTTTCCTGCCAGTAGAAAAGGAAGCTGGCAAACAAACGTTGGGTTATTGGCCAAGTGCTGCCTATTTGCGTAGCAGGACTGCATTTGGCAGCAGAGATTTAGGCGTAAGCAAACTTGGAGAGGAGAATCGCTCACAAGGTAGCCAAATGATTATCGACCTGGTTGACGAAAAGGACGACCGTCCCTTATGGGTTATGGTTTGGGGCGGTGCAAATACACTGGCTCAAGCGATATGGACTGTCAGGCAGGAACGAAGCGAAACGGAAGTTAGAAAGTTTCTGAATAAGTTGTGTGTTTATACAATTACAGACCAAGATGTATGCGGAGGTCCCCCTGTGGATTATGCCTTCAGTTCTCATCAATGGATCCGCAAGACTTGCGGCAAGGATATCCGCTTTTTCTGGGACGACAGCGCCTGGATCGTGCAGAACGCCATAGGAAGCCAGAATTGGAACGAATACGCAACTCATATACAAAATCACGGGAATCTAGGGAAAATATATCCGAAAAACAAATACGGAGTGGAAGGCGACACTCCTTCTTTCCTACATGTAACCCCAAATGGATTAAACGATCCGACCGTATGTAGCCAGGCAGGTTGGGGTGGCTATTTCCGATGGGGACTGTCACCAGACAGTCTGACAACATGCTACACAAATGCAGATCCGGCAGTCAGATGCATATCGGAGAAATATGAGAAATACTTCTATCCCGCAATATTCGCCAACTTCATGGCACGTATGGATTGGGCTGCATACGGCAAAGGAAACCGTAACCCGATAGTCATCGTAAATGGTGAAAAGGGATTGAACCCGATTATAATTGAACCAGAAACAGAAGAGGAACTCCAATTAAACGCTTCAAAATCTGTGGATCCGGATAAAGATAAACTGACATTCCACTGGTGGATATTGCCGGAAGCGGGTACTTACACCTCAACGGTAAGTATCAGAGAGGCAGACAAAGCTAATGCCATTCTACGTATCCCCCAGGATGCGGCAGGAAAAGAACTGCATATAATCTGTGAAGTGACAGACAATGGGACTCCGGCACTGACCAGTTACAGAAGGGTCATCATCCGCCCAAAACTTGGCGAGACATTCAACCTTTCTGGGCAGCGATAAACATAACTATAAAGGCAATGTTATCAGAAAAAGATAATTCAGTAATTGATATTTAACATATAACAAATTCCCAGAGAAGGACGTGATGTATTAGGCTCATCTGTATATTTTTCCTCTGTTTTGACCAAACATTTGGGGAATCTGGAATATTTTGGGTAAAAACATTTGGGGAATCTGGAACATTTGTTTATTTGACTTTTCCTGATTTCCTCTTCAAATAGGTTTGATGTGTATCATTCTCGTTATAATGTTGGCTATCAAACCTATTTGGTACTTCTCACAAAGTATTTGTTACACCCCGCAAAGTCTTTTTCAGCCTTTTCTGTTATTTTTGCAAGCGGAAATGAGAAACATTTCTCGTTCCACGAATGAACAATTATTATCAATAAACTTAAAATTAAAAGCGTATGAAAAAGATTTTTACTTTGATTGCTGCTGCCTTGATGGCAGTTAACGTGAGTGCAGCTAACAAGGTGCTGAAGATTACTTGCACCGCTGACAAGGCTAATCCTTGGGACAGCCAGTGTTTTATCAAGCTTAAGAATCTAGTGAAGGGCAAGGCTTATGTCGTGAAGTTTGATGTGTACACTACAGCTGGTACCGAATTCAAAATCGGAACAGAGGCTATTGACGATATTCAGACAGAGCATATGAATGAGTGGAATAATTCTGCAGTGTTCAATTATACTGAGGAACTTACCTTGACTAATCAAAAGTCAGAGGCAGTAATAAACTTCCCTGGTAAGACCACGGTTACTTGTCACACCCACTGTACTGCAAAGCCAGGAATGGAGATAGATCATACAAATGGTAATACCAAAAATTGTGATCCGGAAATTTTGGAGAATTATGAGTATGCAGCTACTGCACTCTTGCTGAATATTGGTAAACTGCCTAAGGATGCGATTCTTTATATAGACAATGTTAAAGTGTATGATGCAGATGGCAACCTCCTTTCAACAGAGAATTTTGATAATGCAACAGTTGGTGAGTATGATACTACTAAGACTATTCACTATCTAGGTTGGCAGAATGCTGCTACATTTGAAATTGTAGAAGAGCCTACTACAGGCATTTCTAAAATTGAGAGTGCAAATGTAGCTAAGGATGGCAAGTGCTTCAATCTCGCTGGTCAGCAGGTTGGTAAGGGTTATAAGGGTATTGTGATCAAGAATGGTAAAAAGATGGTTATCAAGTAATAGATGAGACGTTTTACAATGCTCGCATCTCTCCTCATGGTTCTGTGCCTACAGATGGCGGCACAGACCTGGGAAGATGTAAAGGTGGGGACTTCTACTCGCAAGACCCTCACTTATGTACCAAAGAATGTAGAGAAATCACCAGCTCTGGTGATTTCTCTTCATGGTTTTAATCAGGACCCTGAGTATCAGCAGAATCAGACGCAATGGAATGCGCTGGCTGATACCGAGGGTTTTATTGTTACTTATCCGCTGGCTAATAACAAGATGTGGGACATTAACGGTACTTCTGATGTGAAGTTT
This sequence comes from Segatella copri, assembly GCA_021628325.1. Taxonomy (GTDB): domain Bacteria; phylum Bacteroidota; class Bacteroidia; order Bacteroidales; family Bacteroidaceae; genus Prevotella; species Prevotella copri_R. The sequence continues at coordinate 4,813 of JAJXAL010000130.1, forward strand.
GTGGAGGCTGTCATGAAGGATATGGAGCTGAAGCACAATGTGGACAAGAACCGCATCTATCTCTCGGGTTTCTCTATGGGTAGCTGGCTGGGTTATCATTGCCTGGAAACACTTGGCAATCAGATTGCCGCTTTCGGACCTGTGAGCGGTGTGGATATCGGTAAGCAGCCTAGAGCTAACCGCATGGTGCCTATCATGCATATTCACGGAACCGCTGATGATGTGTTCAAATATACGGGCGATCCTTCTCACATGGCTGGCGGTTATCCTAGCATTGAGGAATATGTAAAGAAGTGGGCTGCCTACGAAGGTTGCGATGCAAGCAATCCGCAGGTAATCCGCCCTTATCCTGCCGGCAGAAATACTGCAAATGATACCCGTACTATATATAATAATGTGAACGATGATGTAGAAGTGAACCTTATCTCCATTGACGGTAAGGGACATTGGCATTCCAATGATCTTAACGGGTAAATTCTACCCAGGAACTGTGGAACTTCTTCAAGCGTCATCAGTTGAACCAGCATCCGGTACCTGTGGAAAACCGCAACTATTTCATCCGTTACGAGAGTACTGTGGGCGAGAACCTCTGGGACCGTCAGGCTGTCTACACCTTGCCAAAGGCTTTGGAGAAGGGTGCCAAGTATACGCTTACCATGAAGATGAGAACTTCAGCAGATTGCGCTGAGCTGGCATTCTGGCCTATCTGGAATGCAAGTGACCACAAGAACCAGTGGGGTGGAAGTGATGATGTGCAGTATGAGGCAGCCTATCCTATAGAGGCTGGCGACTGGAAGACGCTGACCTGGAATTTCACAGCCAACTTCACCTTGGATACCTTCCAGTTTGTATTTGGCAAATACGGTGGTACACTCGATATTGACGATATGGTGTTGGTGAAGGAAGGAACATCAGAGAATCTGATAGCCAACGCCGATTTCTCAGCCCGCAATATTCAGGGCTGGAGCACCAACTGGAAAGGTCCAAGCTATTTTCTTGCCAGCGAAGCCTATGCATCAACAGGCATCGAGAAGCCAGCTGTGGCAACCATGATGAAATCTGCGGATAAGGCATACTACACCCTTCAAGGTGTGAAGGTTATTCGTCCTACCAAGGGTATCTATATCCATGGTGGTAAGAAAATCGTGATTAAATAATTAACAATTATAAATTTTTTAAACTGAACGAAATGAAGAAATTATTAACTTTAGTGGCAGCTGCTTTTATGGCTGTCAGCGTGAGTGCAGCTAACAAGGTGCTGAAGATTACTGGCACCGCTGACAATCCTGGGGAACCTCATAGTAGACAGTGCTTCATTAATCTGAAGAATGTTCAGAAGGGTAAGCCTAATGTGGTCAAGTTTGATGTATACACATCTTCTGATACAGAATTTAAGATAGGTACCGAGGCTATTGATGATATCCAAACTGATCATAAGAATGAGTGGAATAATTCTGCAGTGTTCAATTATACTGAGGAACTTACCTTGACTAATCAAAAGTCAGAGGCAGTAATAAACTTCCCTGGTAAGACCACGGTTACTTGTCACACCCACTGTACTGCAAAGCCAGGAATGGAGATAGATCATACAAATGGTAATACCAAAAATTGTGATCCGGAAATTTTGGAGAATTATGAGTATGCAGCTACTGCACTCTTGCTGAATATTGGTAAACTGCCTAAGGATGCGATTCTTTATATAGACAATGTTAAAGTGTATGATGCAGATGGCAACCTCCTTTCAACAGAGAATTTTGATAATGCAACAGTTGGTGAGTATGATGCTACTAAGACTGTTCACTATCCAGGTTGGCAAGGTGGTGCAAACTTTGAGATAGCCGATGAAAATGCTACTTATATCTCATCTGTAGATTTGGCTAATCTTGATTTCTCTAAGGAAAATGCAACAGCCATTGGTGGTTGGGGTGGAGGTTTTACCTCTGAAATCATCAAAGATGATGGCGTTGATGTTGATCGTATTACCTTTACCAAGCAGGAACAGCCTTATAATGTGCAGGTAGATTTCGAAAATGTTTATCCTAAGGGTGCTAAGATTCAGTTAACAATGGTAGCAAAGGGGTTTGTTGCAGGCTCCATCAAAGCAGGTTTGCAGAATCCAGATAACTATCGGGGATGTGGCGATTTCGAGGATATCGATTTGACTACCGACTATAAGACCATCACAAAGGAAGTTACTTGTTTTGGTGATAACGCTAGGCGTCTCTTGCTCAATGTGGGCAATTATGATGGCGAGATCTATATCAAGAGTGTGAAGATTGTGGCTTTAGATGTTCCTGAGGAGACTGTTACCATTTCTCCTTCTGGCTATTCTACATATGCAGCTTATTATCCTGTAGATTATAGTAAACTTGATGATTTGAAGGCATATACGGTAAAACTCAATCCAGAGAAGACCGAAATCGTGATGAATGAAGTTGAGGGCGTTGTTCCTGCTGGTGTCGCTGTCTTGCTGAAGGGTAAGGCTAATACTGATTATGCTTTGACTTTGACAAAGGCTGAAGGTTGGCAGAATGTAACTTCTGACTTGAAGTTGTCGGATGGTACAATTACTTCTACTGACAAAAAAACAGTCTATGGCTTGGCAACAGTAAATGGTCAGGATGGTTTTTATAAGGCACCCGAGGGTAAAACAATCCCTGCTAAATGTGCTTATCTCGAAGTTGCAAAATCTGCTAATCCGGCAAAATGCTTCAGCTTAGGAGATCATTCTGGTTCTACTACCGGTATCACTTCTGTAAAGAATGAGGCTGCTGGCAACAATGCACCAATGTATAATCTTGCAGGTCAGCTTGTGGGTAAGGGTTACAAGGGTATTGTAATCAAGAATGGCAAAAAGATTGTTTTGAAGTAATAGCAAAGCTTTCTTAATATGATCAATTGGAATACGAACTTTTAAAAAAAGAAATAATGAAGAAATACATCAAACCATCTATGGATATTGTTAAGTTGGAGAATGTGAGCCTGTTGGCTGCCTCTGGCTCTGGCAATGAAGTGAATACAACATTGAATGATGAAACTCCAGGTGATGTTTCATTCCATTCTCGTAAATTCAGCCTCTGGGACGGCGCCGAAGAGTAACGAATTAATCTATATAATATAAATATTAAACAAATGGTATAAAAAATCCCAGGATCGCTCTTCCATGCGGTTCTGGGATTTATTATGGTGATATTTGTCATCAATATCTCCGCTATTATATTTTTTATGTATTGCTCAGATTCTTAATGATTTCCAAAGGTAGCTGGGTAGCTTTGGAAACCTGTTCGGCAGAAAGTCCCATTGCCAGCAATCGTTGTGCTGTTTCTGTGTTGGCTTCATGCTTGCCTTCTGCTCTACCTATTTCTATGCCTTCACGCTTAGCGGTGTCTACGGAATTCTTGATGTCACGATATGCCATCTTGCTGGTCTCAAAGCTGATGTATCTTTCTTCTACCTGCTTCATAATCATCTGTTTTAAAAATCCATGCCGCAAAGTTACGGTTTTATTTTCATATCTGCAAGAGATTTCTGGGATTTTTAAAGGTAAAAAAGTAAAAAGGTAAAAAAGTAAAGATTTTGCTATCCCCAATACTATCTGATAACTTTTTCTAAAACTTTTCGACCTGCCGGTTGAAATTACCCACACGCCCTTTACCTTTCCCTTCGGCCGGTGACCGTTGGTTCAGGGCGTATGGGGCTTACATGCGAAACTTCAGTAACGAATTAATCTATATAATATAAATATTAAAAAAATGGTATAAAAAATCCCAGAATTGCTCTTCCAGGCAGTTCTGGGATTTATTATGTCTGATAGTTTGCCATGATGTGCTTCCGTTTGCCTACAGATATGGCTGCGTGGGGTTAAGAATATGACTGCGTGGGGTTAAGAATATGACTGCATTGGGTTAAGGATACGACTCCGTTGGGTTACGGATACGACTCCGTAGGCTAGCGGAGACGTATCCTTCGGCTTGTCGAGATATCTGCGTCAGCTGATTGAGTCACTTGAGTTAGCTTACTGAACTACTTGGGTTAGCTGATTGAACTACTTGAGTTAGCTGACTGAGCTATATCAGTATTCTATAGTATTACATGTGTATTTTGGCTCTTCGCAAATTTTGGTGCACATAGTGCTAAAGCTTAAGCGCAACCTTT
>JAJXAL010000131.1:0-6606 GCA_021628325.1 Segatella copri
CTTTATGCCTTCATTCATTTATTTCTTGATAAGAAAGAGAAGTGCAATTCGTCCTACGTATGTACCTATCATCTTTCTGAACATCATATATTTCTTGGTATATTCTTTGTTTGGAAGAGGATATAATCCGTGTTTCCTTAATTCTCTGATGGCATGATTCAAGGATATCAATGAATGCTTCAAACGGATATTGTTAACCAGATAATCCATCGAGAGCTGGGCTATACGGCGGTTGAGTGCCTGGCGCTCTGCTACAGGAACCGTATCGAGCAACTTCTGAAGATGTAGAATCACCTCCAGTTTATTGTCCATGTGGATATCTATCTTATCCTTTTTTTCTAATTCACCAGGTGCGTATTTGTCCACTCTATTATAATAAGGTGAGGTCTGAGTCTTGAATATTCGTTCTGCCCGTAAGAAGAGTTGTGGTGTGAATTCCTCGTCCTCGCCAAAACTGATGTTTGGTGAGAACAGCAGGCTACCCACAATGGCGCGGCGGAATATATAGGAACAGGCTGAGCCTAAAAGGGTATTGTTGTTGAGGTATTCTGTGCCGCTGATTGGGGTAGGGAGTTCGTAAGACGGTTCTCCTATATCATCCTTGCTGAAACAGAATGTAACGATATCTGGATTATGGAATCTCACGATGTCAAGGCAATGTTCATAGGTTGGCTGAAGAAGATAATCATCTCCTTCTATAAACTGTATGTATTTTCCTTTGGCTAAGTATATGCCATAGTTGCGTGCCATACTGCTGCCTAAGCCTGGTAATCTTAAATAGAGCAGGTTATCCAGCAAATTTTTTATCTGGCTGGCTACCAGTTCATCGCTACCATCATCAACGAGAATTATTTCCCTCTCTTTTGCATTGAGCGAAAGCTGAAGGATACTATTGATGCATTCTACAAGATATTCCTTTTGATGGTTGCTTGTAGTAATGATGAAACTCACCAATGGTGAAGATATCTCTGATATTAATTCTTTCTGCATAAGTTATTCTTTTTTATGACTGCAAAGATAATAAAAAGATTTAATTTACGTATTAATAGTAGTACAAAAAACATAAAAATGGAAATAGTTTGTTCTACTGATAGTAAATATATCATGCCGACTGGTATCATGTTGACCTCTTTGTTTGAGAGCAACAGAGGAGAAGTTGTCAATGTACATCTCCTGCATGATCATGATTCTGCTGCATTATTGGATCCTATCAGAGCCATAGCTGCCAGTTATCAGCAAAATATCCATTTCTATCTAATTAATGATGATATCTTCGAACATTTTCCTATAGGGTTGGATTTCCAACTAGATCATGTAGGAACTTCGTTTGCTACTTATTATCGTTTGTATCTTACGGAAATTCTGCCTGCTGATATTGATAAGGTTATCTATCTGGATGGCGATATTCTGGTTGTGGATAAACTTGTTAAATTGTGGAATACTTCTGTTGAAAACTATGCAATTGCCGCTGTTCCAGATAGTTATAATAATAAGATAGAACACTATAATCGCTTGCGTTATCCCCAAACTTTGGGATATTTTAATGCTGGTATGTTAGTTGTCAATCTGAAATATTGGCGTGACAAGCAGGTCCTTCTCAAATTCTTTGATTATGTGAAATCTAATACGGAAAGGTTGAGATGTCATGATCAGGATGTACTGAACTATCTGTTCAAGGATTCTAAGTTGATATTACCTATCAGATATAATGTACTGAATGAGTATTGGTTTGATTTACGTTATTCTCTTATTTCCTGGGAATTTGATGAACAGATATTGGAAGCTCAGGCTCATCCGGCCATCATCCATTTTACGGGTATTCCTAAACCATGGTATAAGAACTGTAAGCATCCATGGAAAAAGGAATTTGATAAGTATAAAGCGATGAGTCCTTGGCGTGATGAAAAAGAAAAGCGCTGGATGCCATTAAAGTTCTGCCTGGAGAAAATGGCCATAAAACTGGTGGTAAGCATGGGACTGCGCAAATCTGATTATATTGTAGAAAATAGGTATATTGAATTGTCTTAAGTTTCTGATATTCAAGTATCTTATAAATAAGTATCATATAAAGTTATGAAGATTCTGTTGGTAGGTGAGTCTAGTTTGCTACATAATACTCTCAAAAAGGGATTAGTAGAACTTGGACATCAGGTAACGCTGATGTCCGACGGCAATGATTGGCACAACTCTCCTCGTGACATCGACTTGCGCCGTAATATGGAGCGTTATGGAAGATGGAGCGGGCTTATGGTGTTGTGGAAAATAGTCTGCAATCTTCATAAGATATGTGGAAATGATATTGTTCAGGTACATAACTATCAATTTGTGCCTTTGATGGGGTGGTGGAACGTGCTGATATTCTGGTTTCTCAAGTTTACCAATAAGCGAATCATTAAAGGCTGTTTTGCCGATGACCCACATCTGTTCAGACAACAGGCCAAGGGTATTCCAGCTTATTCTGATACTTTTTGGAATGGTAAATTACAGAATATCGAGGAGAATAAAGAGCGTATGGCTTTTCATTTCATGCCTCAGTTTGATAAGTGCTGGCATACTGTATCTTATCATTCTGATGCTTTGATAGCCTGTCTTTATGAATATTACCTCTGTTACGATGTTTCTGAATTTTATAAAAAACTCTACTATATTCCTCTCCCGATGATAATTCCTGCTATAGATGAAAACAGGCAGAAAGGGAATGGTGAGGTTATCAAAGTGCTTGTAGGTTTACAACCTAAGCGCGAGTATCTGAAAGGTGCTTTAAAGATAGCTCATTTTGTGGAAATTCTGGCAAAGAAATATCCTGGTAAGATAGAACTCAAATATGTAGAAGGAGTAGCCTATGATGAATATTGCCGGATGCTGGATGAAGCTGATGTTCTGGTAGATCAGTTTTACAGTTATACTCCATCTATGAATTCGTTGGCAGCCATGGCACGTGGTACTGTGGTTATCGGTGGAGGAGAGGAAGAATATTATGAGTTCATTGGTGAAACAGAATTACGCCCTATCATCAATGTGAGTCCTGAGTATACTGAATCTCAGAATGTAGCAATCATCGAGCAGGCTTTCTTTACTTCTGGACATTTATCATATCTCTCGCGTCAAAGCATTGCTTTCGTTATGAAATATCATGATTATCGGAAGGTGGCAAAAGAATATGAACAATTATTTATTTCACTCATGTAGAAACATAAGTGTTATATAATTGTTCTATAAGTTTTACCCATTTAGGAAATATCTGTTCACGATAGTATTGTTTTCCTACTTTTATAGCATGGATTCCAAATTTTTGTCTCAGGTTTTCTGAACTTATCATTTGTATGATTGCTTCAGAAAACTTATTTTTATCCCCTTGTGGTATTAAAAAACCATTATATCCATTGGTTATAATATCTTTTGCACCATATTTAAAGTCAAATGCTACAGTTGGTATTCCGCAGGCTTGCCCTTCGATAAGAGTTATGGGTTGACCTTCATATCTTGATGGTATAACTTGAATACTATAATTAGGATAGATATCCCATATATTATCGGTTCTGCCACAAAGTATAATTTGTTCTTTTAGATTGAGAAAATTGATTTGTTGTTGTAATTGTTCATAGCAACTACCTTCTCCATAGATATGGAGTTGCCAGTTTGGATATTTTTTTGCAACTTTTTTCCAGCATTCTATAAGAACATCAAATCCTTTAGCATATTCTAGTCTACCAACAGCTATTACTCTTTTGGTGTCATAGTTTTCCACTAGTTTATGGGGTGTGTTGATAAAATTGGGTATAATACTTATTTTTTTTGTATATTTATATTCTTTAGCGTCACCTTTAGTTAAGCAAACTACTTGATCGGCCGTTTTTTCCATAAGAAAAAATAATTTATGATAAGGAGTAAATGAACGAGCAGAATGCGACTCGTATACTTTTTTTGCTTTTGTTTTGATTAAGGGTAATAAGATAGCTCCCAAACTCATAGTATAGAATATGAGTTTAGGTTGGATACGATTGATAATAGTTTGAAATTTAAAGATAATTTTTCCTATTGTTATTATTCTAAAAAGAGTTTTTAATAGAATAGAATTATTTTTGGGAGTGAACGGAATTTCAAGAGAGATGAAATCCACACTTTCCTCTAGATGGTAGCTTATAGGACGCTCATCATGATATATGGAAACAATAGTAACATGATGTTGAAATCTTGAGGCTAAATAATTAGCCTTTTCAGCAATAATTCGTTCTGCTCCACCTTTCATAGAAAAATCTTCTATAACGTATACTATTTCCATTTTTATATAATGAGATTTGTTATATTACAAAAATACTATATTTCAATTTATCTACCAAAAATACTTGTTATATTTAATAATTCTTATCATATACTCCATGCAATTAGCAATAAAACAGGATTATTTTCGTTTAAATAGTATGATTATACAAGAGCTGTCTATACTTATTCCTGTTTATAATGATGATGCTACTTTACTGGTAAAATCTCTTTGTAAACAAGCACAAGCTATTTCTGGTTTGTGTTATGAAATTATTGTTTTTGATGATGGTAGTACTGACAAAAGAACTATTGAAAATAATTATTCTTTGACTCTTTTGCCACATTGTCGTTATATATGTGCAGAACATCATGATTGTCGTGCTGCGATGCGGAATTCATTAGTTAGACAGGCAAAGTATGAGTGGCATTTAATGATAGATGCTAGGTTGATATTAGTGAATGATGATTTTTTGATACGTTATCTTAGTTGTGGTGTTCGGGTTGGAGAAGTTGCCTGTGGAGGAGTTTGTGTGGATGGTGGTTCTCTTACTGTTCAATTATATCGGGAGAATTTGCGTTTTAGATACGAAAAGCATGAAGAATCTAAACATTCATATATAGTGAGAAAGTCTGAACCTTATAAATCCTTTCGTACAACCAATTTCTTTTATCATAAGTCTGTATTGGAACAAGTTCCTTATAATGAACAGGTTAAGGGGTATGGTTATGAGGATGTTTTGCTGGGAAAGGCATTAAGTGAAAAGAAGATAAAAGTAACCCATATTGATAATCCCGTTGCCTATACTGAGTTTGAGGAAAATCTGGTTTATCTTCGAAAAATAGAAGAAGCATTACGTACTTTGCATGCATTTGAAGGAGAGTTGAATGATTACTCTCCATTATTGCATGCAAGAAATATCTTGAGAAAGTTTCATCTTCTGGGCGCTTTCCGAAAGTATCATGCTCTCTGTAAAGGTTGGGAGCTTATGAATCTTTGTAGCAATATGCCTTCTCTTTTCATATTTAAACTCTATAAACTAGGCTATTACGTCAGCCTTTAAGTTTAGGAAGAGATAGAATTGTTATTGCAAATGGAATGGCTGCATCTATATAGGTTATGTCGTAGTTTGAATTAAATATATCTGTCCAATTCCCATAAATATACATAGAATATCCATAGGAGATTATTGGGATGAGCAGTAGTATTATAACAGAATATAGAACCTGTAATTGGTAGTTACCTTTCCAAGTTAGAGACATGGTAAGAACTGTTGTAACAAGGAATATAGTTGCAATTGGGCTACCTTGTCTAAACTGTAAGGAAAAAGGATTGTTTTCAGCTCCAAATAACTCCTTGGCATCCCATAATATTAATGGTAGAAATGTCATTGCAAATACTCCCACAATAAGAAGTGGGATAAGAATCTGCTTCTTTACTTTTAATTTTATATAGTATGGAAAAAATAGAATGAACAGAGGAAATGCTACGCTCAGTCTGGTAGATAACCATAAACCTACACACACAGACAGAATCCATGGGTGCTGTTTGAAATTAATTTGATAGACTTGCAGTATATTGATAAAAGCTGCTAGCAGAAAGAAGTTTGATATGAGATCGCTTCTTACAGCTACTTCATACCAAAGGTTAATAGAAAGGAACAATAAAAGTGTAGCCTTGATGGCTGCTTTGTAACCTGATAATAACTTAATACTGTAGATAAATATCATGCAAGTGAATATTTCTGATAATCCTACGTTCTGTAATAGATAGAATGGTATATGAAATACCAGCCATATCGGAAATGGTGATGCATTTCCGCCTAGATGTGTCTTGGCGGAATACGGAAATTGTCCATGAAAAAGATTTTGGATAGGATAAGCTAAGGCCGACCATCGATCAACTTTGTTGGTTAATGGGTCAAAGTGGTATTGTGCTATCAATAGTCCTATCACAAGAACTGTAGTTGTTATTCCAAACAGATAAGGTAAATATCTGTTTGTTTTTTTCTCTTCTTCTTTTGATGCAAAGAAGAGAATTCCTAAAGCCAAAACTAAAGCGTATCCAATACAGATGTATCCATAGTGTTCTGTAACTCTCATACTATATTTGCACATGAGCGTATAGCATATCCCTATATAGAGAATGCCGGTTAAGCTATAAATGAAATAGCTTTTTTTACTTAGAAGCTGATTGATTCTTCTGAAAAATACACTTATGATAATCGAAAATGCAGAATAGATGAATATGGATATTATGCCAGTGATGGCTGGTATAAAGTTGTAATGAACTATATATAATTCGTAACTGATTTTACCTAATTTATTGAATATACCAATCTTTTT
>JAJXAL010000131.1:6706-8877 GCA_021628325.1 Segatella copri
CAGAAAAAGGAGAAAGCTTGTTCACTATATAGTTGTTGCTGGAATACATTATATATTCCAAAAACAAAAAGAATGTATTTCGTGTTTTTTGTAAAAAATCTTCTACTTATCCAATATACAAGATACCATCGTATGATATAATCGACAAACCAGAGATCTGAAGCGTAAAAAGTCAAATTCTTTAGAAGTTGTACTGAATTAAAATGTTCAACGAATGGTAGTTGAAATAAAAAGATAGTCCAGCATGGGATGATTACACGAAGAAATCTCTTTTTCCAAAAGTTATTGATGCCATTTATTTTATGGCTTTCATTAATTCCAAATCCTGAAATAAATAGGAAAACAGCAACAGCTACGCTACCAAAAATATTAAAAAAGCGAGGATAGTCCTCTAACTGCATAACAAAGTGCATCAGCATGATTAATAATGCTGATACACCTTGCATCCATAAAGTATTTTGACGTGATAATATATTATTTTCTGTCATTGGTCTGCCTTTTATCGAATAATAGCTATTTTACAAACAATTCCTTTTTCACCACTCTCTGTCGCAGTTTCTACCATGTAGATACCGCTGGCTACTTTCTTACCGTTTAGGTCACAACCATCCCAGGAATAACTGCCTCCTGCACTTCTGCCTTCGTTTATTAAAGTTCCATTTGTTGATACAATTTTAATATTAGCATTGAAAGATAAACCAACTATGTTTATTTTGCCAGTATAATCTGGTTTCACCGGGTTTGGATATGCGTAGACATTATCTTTGATCATTTCAGAGTTAGAACCGACAATTCCATTATTGAAAGAGCACAGTCCTTTATCTGTAGCAAAATATACCTTTCCTGTATTGTTATTGACAGCAATACTATATACGATATTCGATATTAATGGAGAATTATCTGTATCAAAATGATAAATTTGTGTATTGCAATCATCACTAACCAAATATACTCCATTATCGGTACCGAACCATTTCTGGTTTGCTCCGTCTACTGCTATACAACGTATATTACTATTATCTAATAGATAGTCTGCATAATTAGTATTATCATTACGAGGTACTTTATGTTGTGTAAATATATTGTTACCATTTTTGATGTCTGACATTGAAAGATAAAGAGGACCAGATGTTGTTCCTATCCAAATATTACCATTTCTGTCTTCTGCCAAACAATGTACGTAAATTGGAGTAATGTCTCTTCCGTCCTCATTGGTAAATGTAGGTCCATACATTGTTAATTCATCTGTATTATAGTTATATTTATATAGTCTATTCTTTTCATAATAATTGTTTGCGAACCATATATTCCCATTATTCTTGCCGATAATTAATCCTGTTAGATTATATCTGTCATTAGAACCTATTTCCGAATGAGGATAGTGTTTCCATTCTTGTGTAGTTTGGTCAAACGATAGAATAGAATTATCTCCTAAGCTATTCAAAAGCCATAATTTTCCTGTTGCATCATATTTTACAGATGAAATAATAGTATAACTTTTACTCAAAGGTGATGTAATAACACTTGTATTGTCTTTATTGTAACACTTTATGAATTTTCCATCTTGAAATTCATATAATCCTGCCTTTGAACCTACCATGATATGTCCTTCTTTTGATGGATCAAAGTCAAGACAGAGCAGGTCTCTGTAGCGATGTCCTAATGAAGCATCTGAAGGTTGCTCAAATTCTTCCCATTTTTCTCCATTCCAGACATGTACTTCTCCCATGTTATTACAGTTTTTTTCTTGTGACCAAGCACCTGCTACTGCATATAATTTATTTTTATTAATATATAAACGGTAGAATTTGTTAGATGCAGGCCCATCAGGAATAATACCTTCTGTTTGATATATTTTTTCCTTATCTGTATTCAGGGTATAGTAAGTCAATTTACCTTCTTTTACCGTCCACCAATACTTATTAGTTGTATCATAGACGTTAGTAGAATTCATTGTTTGTTCTTTGAAATTACCGGCTTTTTCCCAATTATTCTTATCTATCAAGTTATTCTTTAAAACTCCTCTGTATAAGCCAGCTTCTTTCGAAGCAGCATAAAGGCAGTTGTCTTCTATATAACTATAGTTAACATTAAAGCCCAACTTGTATGTATCGAGTATTTTTCCTTCTTTTGTATCTAGTTTAATAATTCCAAAAGAGAGAGATAAATAA
>JAJXAL010000243.1:0-1550 GCA_021628325.1 Segatella copri
TCCAACTGCTCATTATAACCACCTACAGTATCATAGTTTCTCTGGTTCAAGTTCCAACCCAAGGTTGCACCTACCGAGAAATCACCGAAAGTATGATTACCGGTCAATAAGAGGCTGGCATCAATCTGTCCACGCTGAGAACGATACTTAGAATAGTAACCCTGGTTACCTACTGTTGTACCATTACCATTTGCCTGATAAGAACCCTCGGTATAAAGAATACGTGGTTCGATGCGCTCGGTCTTATAATTGGTATAATCACCACCGAAACGGCCAATTACCTTGATATCCTTGGTAATATCGTATGACAACTCCAGCTTACCATAAATACGGTCGTCCTGGTAAGTAGAATAGTAGTTATCTACCATATAATATGGGTTGGTAGCATACAATGTATAGTAGTTATCTACATTGTTACGCTCAAGGTTGTAATCCTTCATATCTGTGAAACGAACATCAGAAGCACCCTGAAGCAACTCCATATACATATCACGAGAACGGCGCATATCCTTGCGAACATAGTTCAGGGACATGTCCAGATGGAATCTGTCGATATTGGCGTAACCACGGAGTGAGAAGGTATTACGATGATATGTATCACCATCATTAGGAGTAATACCATTAGAACTTACATTACCGTAAGATGCAACAATACCTACTTTCTCATCACCATAGCGGAGAGATACGTTGTTGTTCCATTCCTTACCTACCTGATAGAAGTCACGGATATTGTTCTTAACATAAGAAAAAGGCTTGGTTAAAGTCTCGCCGTTAGAAAGACCGGTAGAACCATACCAGTGCTCACGACCATCGAGGCGAGGTCCCCAAGAACCGTTCTCCTCATTAGACCAGGAACCCCAACCTTGACCAAAGAGATTCTGAGTCATTGGTACACGGAGCACATCAGTAAATGTCAAAGAACCATCGTAAGTGATAGAAGCCTTCTTGTCACCCTGTGGCTTCTTTGTAGTAATCATGATAACACCATTGGCTGCACGAGAACCATAAAGAGCGGTAGCAGAAGCACCCTTCAATACAGTTACCGATTCAATATCCTCTGGGTTGATGTCGCCTGCACCACTACCAAAGTCAACAGAGTTATCACCCAAACGGTCATTGTTGATAGGCACACCATCAACAATATACAATGGGTTGTTGCTAGAAACAGAAGAAATACCACGAATTACGACTTTCTGAGAGGTACCTGTAACACCACCACCAGAAATCTGCACACCAGCCATCTTACCCTGAAGACCACTCATCAGGGAACCAGACTTAGCCACAGTCAACTCAGAAGCGTTGGCTGTACTGGCAGCATAACCCAAAGTTTTCTCTGAACGTTTCATACCCAAGGCAGTAACAACTACCTCGTCAAGATTTCTTGCATCAGAAGCCAAAATGATCTTCATTTTAGCAGATGCTTTCATTGTTTTAGTCTGCATGCCGAGGTAACTGATTTCCAAGACAGCATCCTTGCTGGCATTAGGAAGCGTAAAATTACCATCGACATCAGTCGCTGTTCCAGTCTTAGTTCCTACAATTCTTACAGA
>JAJXAL010000132.1:0-8615 GCA_021628325.1 Segatella copri
TAGCCGCCTCCTTTCAATTTCAGAAGCCTCGATTACGAAAGTAGTCGGGGCTTTTCTGTTTAATAACACTGGCTATTTAGTATAATTACCCTTGCTATATAAATAATAACCCCTCGCTATTTACCATAATAGCGAGGGGCATTTCTGCGATATTCTGAGTGCTTTGTCTACTGCTTGGTGAATTTCAGTTTTTTAGGAATCTTCACCCATTTCCGGTTTCGGGCAATTTTCAGGTTACTTCCTTCTTTCTGCTGCAACTCGTAACTGCCATCGGGCAAGGCTATGAGGTCGGCAGTAAGATCTTCGCTCCCGTAATCATTGATAATGGATAGATGAGCGGTCTTTCCTTCTATGTCAGCATCTGTAATCAGCCATTTGCGACTATCACGTCTGTCACCGAAATATCCGGGCATTTCACCGAACAGTTCCTGTCCTGGAACCTTGAGGTTCTTATGGTAGAAGTCTATATTCATATAGACATCATACTCTTTGTTTGTAATCTTCCCCTTGAATAGGGTGCTGTCTGTTTGTGCCATACTAGATATACTAATTAGGCATAATAATGTTGCTAAAATCTTTCTTTTCATCTCTTTTTTCAATTAACTGCGACAAAGTTATTCATTTAAATCAAGAAAACTGCATTTTTTTTAGGATTTTAATAAGATTAATTCGTTTTTTTGCAAATATTTATCTATCTTTGCGGTGTTTATTGATAATTATATATGGAAAAGAAAAGATTATTTCCAGATTACATATTTGAGTCTAGTTGGGAAGTGTGTAATAAAGTTGGTGGTATCTACACCGTTCTTTCAACACGAGCTAAGACTCTTACGGAAAGGTTAAAGGATCAACTAATCTTCATTGGTCCTGATTGCTGGGGAGACAAGGTGAATCCTTATTTCTCTCAAGATGATACGCTTTATGCGGCGTGGAAAACAGAAGCTCTGAAAGAGGGCTTAAAGGTTAAAGTAGGTAGATGGAATATACCGGGAGAGCCAGTAGCTGTTTTAGTAGATTTCAATCCTTACTATGCTGTTAAAGACCAGATCTATGGACAACTATGGCAGGACTATCAGGTTGATAGTCTTCATGCTTATGGTGACTATGACGAAGCATCGATGTTCTCTTATGCTGCCGCTCTGGTAGTAGAGAGTTTCTACAAACATGTCGTTGGAAAAGGCAAGAAAGTTATCTATCATGGAAATGAATGGATGACAGGACTTGGTGTGCTCTATGTGAACAAGCATCTTCCTGAGGTGGCTACTGTGTTCACCACGCATGCTACAAGTATTGGTCGTAGTATTGCCGGTAATAATAAGCCTCTTTACGATTATCTTTTTGCCTATAATGGTGATCAGATGGCGCAGGAACTCAATATGCAAAGCAAGCATTCTATAGAAAAGCAGACTGCTAAGTATGTTGATTGTTTCACAACAGTGAGTGATATTACTGCCAACGAGTGCAAGGAATTGCTCGATAAACCGGTAGATTTCGTTTTGCCTAACGGATTTGACAATAGTTTTGTACCTAAAGCAAGTACCTTTACAAAGAAACGTAAGGAGGCAAGAAAGCGTTTGCTCGATGTAGCCAATGCTTTGATGGGTACAGATTTGGATGATGATACGCTCATCGTTTCTACCAGCGGACGCTACGAGTTCCGCAACAAGGGTATCGATGTCTATATTGAGGCTATGAACCGACTGCTTCGTGACAACAATTTGAAGAAGAATGTATTGGCATTCATTGACGTACCTGGTTGGGTAGGAGATCCACGTCAGGATCTGTTGGATCGTCTGAATAGCGGTAAGAAGTTTGACACGC
This sequence comes from Segatella copri, assembly GCA_021628325.1. Taxonomy (GTDB): domain Bacteria; phylum Bacteroidota; class Bacteroidia; order Bacteroidales; family Bacteroidaceae; genus Prevotella; species Prevotella copri_R. Next base: position 1,822 of record JAJXAL010000132.1, read on the forward strand.
CATTGGAGGTTCCGGAGATTACCCATTGGTTGCATAATATGAGTCATGATAATGTGTTGGGTATGCTGAAGTACTTCAACATGCATAATAATAAGGAAGACAAGGTGAAACTGATATTCTTACCTTGCTACTTGACAGGCGATGATGGCATTATCAACAAGAGCTACTATGATGTAGTGTTGGGTAATGACCTCTGTATCTATCCTTCTTATTATGAGCCATGGGGATATACTCCATTGGAGGCTGTTGCGTTCAAGGTGCCTTGTATCACCACCGATTTGGCTGGTTTCGGTCTTTGGGCTAACTCAGAGAAGGGAAGTTACAGTGAGATAGAGGATGGTGTGAAGGTTATCAAGCGTACCGACTATAATTATTCTGAGGTAGCTGATGCTATCAAGGATACCGTAGCTAAGTACTCGGGATTCACCAAGACACAGGTGAACAAGTGTCGTAAAAATGCTGAGATTCTTTCAGAAAAAGCATTGTGGAAACACTTTATCGAGTATTACTATGATGCTTATGACTTTGCCCTGCGCAAGGCTGAAATTCGTATGAAGAAATAATAATCTCTCTTTCTTGATGGCGTAAGCCATAAAACAAATATTTGGATTCTGCAAGAATCGCTATGTTTGCAAGATAGAAAATATACATCTTAAAAATAAAACACAATGAAAATTAAGGCAGACTATGCTAATGCTCCTCAATGGAAGGAGACAACCATTAAATCAAGCCTTCCTAAGGAGTTGAAGTGCTTGGATGAGATCGCTCACAATATGTGGTGGGCATGGAATTATGAAGGTCGTGACTTGTTCAAGAGCCTCGATGCTGATTTGTACGAGAAGTGCAATGCTAACCCTGTATTGCTCTTGGAGCGTTTGAGCTACGACCGCAAGGAGGCTATTGTTAAGGACAAGGAGACAATGGCTAAGGTTAAGAACGTCTATAAGATGTTCCGCGAGTACATGGATGTGAAGCCTAATGCTAAGCGCCCTTCAGTTGCTTACTTCTGCATGGAGTATGGTATTAACCAGGTGGTTAAGATTTACTCTGGTGGTCTTGGTATGCTTGCTGGTGACTACTTGAAGGAGGCTTCTGACAGCAACGTGGATATGTGTGCTGTTGGTTTCCTCTACAGATATGGTTATTTCAAACAGTCTTTGAGTATGGATGGTCAGCAGATTGCTAACTATGATGCTCAGAACTTCAACTCTCTCCCTATCGAGCGAGTATATGATGAGAATGGTAACCCATTGGTAGTTGATGTACCTTACACAAACTATCAGGTACATGCATACGTATGGCAGATGAATGTAGGTCGTATCAAGTTGTATCTCCTGGATACAGATAATGATATGAACTCAGAGTTCGACCGTCCTATCACTCACTCTCTCTACGGTGGTGACTGGGAGAACCGTTTGAAGCAGGAGATTCTGCTCGGTATCGGTGGTATGCTCGCATTGAAGAAGATGGGTATCAAGAAGGAGATTTATCACTGCAACGAGGGTCATGCTGCTCTCTGCAACTTGCAGCGTCTCTGCGACTATATCGAGGAGGATGGCTTGAACTTCAACCAGGCTCTCGAGTTGGTTCGCGCTTCTTCTCTCTATACTGTTCACACTCCTGTGCCAGCTGGTCATGACTACTTCGACGAGGCTCTCTTCGGCAAGTACATGGGTGGCTATCCACAGCGCCTTGGCATCTCTTGGGATGAGTTCATCGGTATGGGTCGTGAAAATCCAGACGATCACAACGAGCGTTTCTGTCTCTCTACATTCGCATGCAACACTTGCCAGGAGGTTAACGGTGTAAGTAAGCTTCACGGTTGGGTAAGCCAGCAAATGTTCTCTAACATCTGGAAGGGCTACTTCCCAGAGGAAAACCACGTAGGTTATGTAACCAATGGTGTTCACTTCCCAACTTGGACAGCAACAGAGTGGCGTAAGCTCTACGATACATATTTCGACAAGAACTTCATGAACGACCAGAGCAACGAGGAAATCTGGCATGCCATCTACAATGTTTCAGATGCTGAAATCTGGAATACCCGTATGGCATTGAAGAAGAAGCTCGTAGCTTATATCCGTGAGAAGTTCACCCAGACATGGTTGAAGAACCAGGGTGATCCTGCTCGTGTAGTATCTTTGCTCGAGCGTATCAACCCTAACGCTTTGATGATTGGTTTCTGCCGTCGTTTCGCTACATACAAGCGTGCTCACCTGCTCTTCACCGACTTGGATCGCTTGTCTAAGATCGTTAACGATCCTGAGCACCCAGTATTGTTCTTCTTCTCTGGTAAGGCTCACCCAGCTGATGGTGCAGGTCAGGGCTTGATCAAGCGAATCTTCGAGATTAGCCAGCGTCCAGAGTTCCTCGGCAAGATTATCTTCTTGGAGGACTACGATATGACTTTGGCTCGCCGTCTGGTTTCAGGTGTTGATATCTGGATGAATACTCCTACACGTCCATTGGAGGCTTCTGGTACATCTGGCGAGAAGGCTGAGATGAATGGTGTTGTCAACCTCTCTGTACTTGATGGTTGGTGGGTAGAAGGTTACCGCGAGGGTGCTGGTTGGGCTCTTCCTGAGAAGCGTACATACCAGAACCAGGGTTACCAGGATCAGCTTGATGCTGCTACTATCTACAACCTCTTGGAGAACGACATCATCCCTATGTATTACAACAAGAATAAGGAAGGCTTCAGCAAGGAGTGGATCCAGGTAGTAAAGAACTCTATTGCTACTATCGCTCCTCACTATACAATGAAGCGCCAGTTGGATGACTACTATGATAAGTTCTACAATAAGCAGGCTGCCCGCTTCAAGAAGTTGAGCGCTAACGACAATGCACTTGCTAAGGAGATTGCACTCTGGAAGGAGAGCGTTGCAGAGCGTTGGGATGGTATCCACGTTGTATCTAAGGACGACTGCATGCTGATGGCTGCTGAGACTGGTCAGAAGATCAAGGTTCAGTATGTTATCGATGAGCAGGGCTTGAACGATGCAGTAGGCTTGGAGCTTGTTGTATTGAAGGATCAGCCAGAGGATGGCAAGCAGATTTATGCTGTTTATCCATTCAAGATGGTTGGTCACGAGGGTAACAACTTTACATTCGAGGCTGAGATTGAGCCAATCAATGCTGGTTCATTCAAGACAGGCGTACGTATGTATCCTAAGAATGATAAGTTGCCACACCGTCAGGACTTCTGCTACGTGAAGTGGTTGAACTAATATAATAGCGACATAGTCACATTATAAATATATGAATCCTGTATCTCTTTTGGGGATACAGGATTTTTTTGTTTGAAATCGAACAATGAACAGTGTTATTGTAGCTGTGGAAAGTGAAAAGTGAATTGTGAAAAGTGAATTGTGAAAAGTGAATTGTGAAAAGTGAATGTAGATTAGAAACAAGGGAAGAATGGAATCATAAAAAAGGAGTCTTCCTTTTTAAAAAGAAAGACTCCTTGTAAACTTGTATGATGATATTTCCTTATACCAGATACTGGGAAGAGATACTCTCGTTATCCTCAACACGGCGAATGGTTTCTGCAAACATATCTGCAATAGAAATCTGCTTAACCTTTGCGCAACGCTTGGTGTAAGGGATGGAATCAGTGAATACTATCTCCTCAAGAGCTGAATCCTGAACACGCTCAGATGCAGGACCACTCATCACGCAGTGAGATGCACATGCACGAACAGTCTTTGCACCAGCCTGCTTCATGATGTCGGCAGCCTTCGTGATAGTACCGGCTGTATCGACCATATCATCAATGATGACAACATTCTTGTCTTTTACATCACCGATAATCTGCATGCTTGCTACTACATTGGCGCGAGCACGGGTCTTGTTGCAGAGCACGAGAGGGCAGCCGAAGTACTTAGCATAAGTGTTGGCACGCTTAGAACCACCAACGTCTGGAGAAGCAATGACCATATCCTTGAGGCGTAAGCTCTGCAGGTATGGCAAAATAACGCCAGATGCATAGAGGTGATCTACAGGAACATCAAAGAAGCCCTGAATCTGGTCGGCATGGAGGTCCATGGTGATGAGACGGTCGATACCGGCAACGCTGAGCAAGTCGGCTACCAGTTTAGCACCGATGCTGACACGTGGTTTGTCCTTGCGATCCTGACGGGCCCATCCGAAGTAAGGAACAACAGCAATAATATTGCGGGCAGAAGCACGCTTTGCTGCGTCAATCATCAGGAGCAACTCCATCAAGTTGTCTGAATTAGGGAATGTGCTCTGTACGAGGAAAACATCGCGTCCGCGGATAGACTCCTCGAAAGATACGCCAAATTCACCATCAGAGAACTTGGTTACAACCAAATTACCCAGTGGGCAACCTAAACTAGCGCAGATTTTTTCTGCAAGGTATCTCGAGTTAGTACCAGAGAATACCAAAAAAGAGTTTTTGTCACTCATTTCTATTAGTGTTTATGTGTATTAATAGTTATTTTTATCTGTTTTCATGTAGGGGGGATGAATCTTTTTTCGGGAACCTCAGTATTAGCTGATAGCCTTTCTCAATTTCTCGAAGTGAAGAATCAGCTCTTTGAAATCGCGCTCGTTGTGAATATCGAAACGGTTCCAGAGATCTCCACAGATTACTACTCCTCCAAATCCGAGTTCCTTGGCAATCTTGAGATTTTCCAGACTCATGCCTCCCAAGGCGTATACCTTCTTGTCTATGAGTCCTGCCTTGGCTGCATTCTCAAGCTGCTGCAGATTGAAGGAAGACTTTTCATCTTTAAACTCAATACAGTCGAAGATGTTTTTCAGAAACACATAGTTTGATTTCTTCTTCATCTCTTTCAGCATCGAGAGATCTGTGCAGGTGCGACTGAACTTGCCTTTGTATCCATCCGGTACCGGTGCTAGCGGATCGTCTATATGGATTCCTGCTAAATCATACTCCTGTTTGAGGTAATAATGATCATGAACAGTAATCTTGCGAAGATAGTCTTCAGGCAGTAACGTGAGCAGTCGCTCAGCATACATTGGTGACGAACCTGGCTTGAAAAGATGCAGGTTGTCCATGCCCTCGTCGAACAGCGAGGATAGTATTTTATCTTCTTCCACAAAGAATGTGGACTTGGTCATTATCGCTAATTTCATCGTCAAAATGATTTTTATGATGCAAAAGTATTAAAAAAAACGCAAACTAGCAATTATATTCGGGATAAAAAGCTATCTTTGCACCATAAAATTAATATTTATCAAGTTATGCAAGTAAATTTAGCGAATTTTAATGAGATTCATCGACCAATTTACGTTTTAGAGGAAGAACGTTTGCGACACAATCTGTCGCTCATCAAGAGTGTGGCTGAGCGTGCCGATATGGAAATTATTCTAGCTTTTAAGGCTTATGCTCTTTGGAAGACATTTCCGATTTTCAGAGAGTATATTTCTTCGACCACGGCCAGCTCTCTTAGCGAGGCAAAACTGGCGTTTCATGAATTTGGCAGTAAGGCACATACTTTTTCGCCGGCTTATACCGATTATGAGATTGATGAGATAGCTCAATGCTCAAGTCATCTTACTTTCAACTCGCTTACGCAATATGAGCGATATCATGAACGGGTTCGTAGGGCAAATTCTGACATCAGACTGGGATTGAGAGTAAATCCGGAATATTCTGAAGTCGGAACATTGCTGTATAATCCGTGTGCACCTGGAACCCGGTTCGGTGTATCGGCAGATAAATTGCCTCAAACTTTGCCTTCAGATATAGAAGGATTCCATTGTCATTGTCACTGCGAGAGTGGGGCGGATGTCTTTGAACGTACGTTAGCTCATATCGAAGAGAAATTCTCTCCTTGGTTTCCGCAGCTGAAATGGATCAATTTCGGTGGAGGTCATCTGATGACCAGGAAGGATTATGATGTGGAACACCTTATTAATATAATAAAGGGATTTCATCAGCGTTATCCTCATCTTAAAATTATCATGGAACCTGGTAGTGCCTTTGGGTGGCAGACCGGGCCGCTTGTAACTCAAGTAGTAGATGTGGTTGAAGATAAAGGTATCAGGACAGCTATCATAAATGCCAGTTTTACCTGTCATATGCCCGACTGTCTGGAGATGCCGTATATGCCAGCTGTCAGAAATGCAGAAACCCTGGAGGTTGATGATCCGACGAAGGCTCCTGAGGGCGCACATATATATAGAATAGGTGGCAACAGTTGTCTGAGTGGAGATTTTATGGGCTTCTGGAAATTTGACCATGAATTGCAAATAGGCGAGAATGTTATTTTCGAAGATATGCTGCATTACACTACGGTAAAGACAAATACCTTTAATGGAATCACTCATCCATCAATAGGAATCGTACATTTAGATGGAAAATTGGAAATTCTAAGAGATTTCAGCTACGAAGATTATCGCAGTAGGATGGATTAGTATAATTTCCATTTTTCCGATTTTTCTGCCGGATGGGTTTAAAAATCGGTAAAATAAGGCTTAAAATGTGTGTTTTGCTCACTAAAAAGGGCAAAATGCACATTTTTTTTCAAAAAAATCGAAGAAAAGTTTGGTAATTCAGAAAAAAGTAGTACCTTTGCACTCGCATTCAGAGGAACGCTCCTAAGTAATAGGAAAAACTGCGGAAATAGCTCAGTTGGTAGAGCACAACCTTGCCAAGGTTGGGGTCGCGGGTCCGAGTCCCGTTTTCCGCTCATTTTTTTTGGAAACAACATCAAGTTTTATCTTGGTTAGATAATTGATGGCAATATACTTGGAGAGGTGGCGGAATTGGTAGACGCGCTACTTTGAGGGGGTAGTGACAATTG
>JAJXAL010000244.1:0-1538 GCA_021628325.1 Segatella copri
GGACTGCTCGCCAACCACGGCATCGTGAAGGGCGGAGAAATGTCACCTAAGGTAGAGGACACGGTATCGATTGCCAAGAAAATCACTGATAGTCAATGGCTATCGAACAACTTCGACACGTTGGAAGTGGACACAGCTGGCGAAGACTCGGTGGTGAATGTGGTGACCTACTTCTGCAAGGGTGATACCTGCGAATACTGGATATATGAGAATGAGTGGAAGGTGGACGGCAAGGACACGGTGAAGACGCTAGGCGTATCCACCCAGGTGCGCCTCGTGGTAAACGATTCCACCAGCAAGGGCTATAAGATGAGCTACACCTTCCTGGACGTAAAGGCCGATTCGGTGGGCGACAACTTCCGGGACAAGATGATGGCCATGGTAGCGGAGCGCACCGCCAAGAGCGTGATAGGCACCACCATCAACTTTGAGACCGATGAATACGGTAGCATCACCAAGATTACCAATCTCTCGCAAATCAAGAAGCAGGCAAAGGCTCTCTTCAAGGCGAGCATGAAGGACATCGCCGCCATGCCAATCATGCAGGCAATGAAGAAGGCGATAGGTCTTGACTTCATGAAGATATGCAACCAGGCTAACACCGACGAGGTGGTGAAGGGCTACCTGGAGGAGCTGAAACTGCTCTTCGCCTGCCACGGAAGCCAATATGCCGTGGGCGAGCATCACGAGCACGAGGATGCCACCAAGGATAGCTACGCCAACGACACTTATATCAATGCCAGCCTAGAGAAGAATGGCAACTACACAATCTCCTGCGAGGTGATCAGCGTGATACCAAAGGAGACTGTGAAGAAGGTGATGGGCGGACTGATGGGTGCCTTCACGGAAGGACTGAAGGGCAAGAAGACCGAGGACGGCAAGGATCATGATGGCGACATCAAGGACTTGGACGACGAGTTTAAGAAGGAGATAGACAAGGCAGTTGACCAAGATGTCCAGACCTCGGAGTATCTCAGTGTGACCTGCTTCGAGGATGGCTGGCCTAGCAGCGTGTTGAAGCAAAATAAATCTGTGATGGCTGGCCGTGGCAAGCTGAAGCAGAAACTCATCGAGGCTTGCCGATTCGCACAGCGCGAGAAATGATGAACTATTTCGACCTGTACAGATTGAATACAAGGTGAAGGATGCCATCTTTATTGTATTAACAGACTCTGTTGGTAATGAGCCAGAGGGTGAGACCGCAAAATTTTATGTGTTGAAAAGTGAAAAATATACGACTTATAAAAAACGTGGATAGCGTTTTTGCTACTCACGTTTTTTATAAGTCACAACATATTACACTTTTGATTATTTATTCAAAAATTCTAAACAAACCATACATTATAGACGCAAAACCAGCAACATATCCGTTAAGATAATTAATATAGTTTATTGTAAAACTCGGTGGGAAATTACGCCTGTCTTTGTATGTGATATTTAGGAATGTAATACCAAAGGATATTGCACAAATACTATCATATCTTTTAAATAAGATGGTTGTTATTCCTAAGCATATCATCAAAATTGAAAAAATCAAG
>JAJXAL010000133.1:0-8171 GCA_021628325.1 Segatella copri
ATACTCCGCCTGAGGAACGCAAGAATGACGGTTTGTATAAGGTGTTCTCTGAGAATTTCCCTATCACCGATACTCGTAATAATTTCGTTCTTGAGTTCTTGGATTACTATATTGACCCTCCACGTTATTCTATCGATGAGTGCTTGGAGCGCGGTCTTACATATAGCGTACCTTTGAAGGCTAAGATGAAACTGTATTGTACAGATCCTGATCATGAGGATTTCGGTACTTTCATTCAAGATGTATTCTTGGGTACTATCCCTTACATGACTTCTAACGGTACATTCGTCATCAATGGTGCTGAGCGTGTTGTTGTTTCTCAGTTGCACCGTTCACCTGGTGTGTTCTTTGGACAGGGTGTTCATGCAAATGGTACTGTTCTCTATTCTGCCCGTATTATTCCTTTCAAGGGTAGCTGGATTGAGTTTGCTACTGACATTAACAATGTAATGTATGCTTACATCGATCGTAAGAAGAAGTTGCCTGTAACTACCTTGCTTCGTGCTATCGGCTATGAGCAGGATAAGGATATTCTTCAGATTTTCGACCTTGCTGAGGAGGTTAAGGTTAACAAGAAGAATATGAAGGCTGCTATCGGTCGCAAGCTTGCTGCACGTGTCCTGAAGAGTTGGAATGAGGACTTCGTTGATGAGGATACTGGTGAAGTTGTATCTATCGAACGTAACGAGGTTATCATGGAACGTGAAACCGAGTTGACTGTCGATAACATCGAGGAGATTGTTGAGAGTGGTGCTTCTACTGTTCTTCTTCACAAGGATGAAGAGGCTGCTAACAAGTTTACCATCATCTTCAATACATTGGCAAAGGACCCAAGTAACTCTGAAAAGGAGGCTGTCAACTACATTTATCGTCAGTTGCGTAATGCTGATCCTGCTGATGATGCCAGTGCACGCGAAGTATTCCAGAACTTGTTCTTCTCAGACAAGCGTTATGATTTGGGTGAGGTAGGTCGCTACCGTATTAATAAGAAGTTGGGTCTCGATACAGATATGGATGTCCGCGTTTTGACTAAGGACGATATCATCGAGATTATCAAATATTTGATTCAGCTCATCAACTCAAGTGCTACAGTTGATGATATCGACCACTTGTCTAACCGTCGTGTTCGTACCGTTGGCGAGCAGTTGGCTAACCAGTTCTCTATCGGTTTGGCACGTATGAGCCGTACAATCCGTGAGCGTATGAACGTTCGTGACAATGAGGTGTTTACACCAACAGATTTGATCAATGCCAAGACCATCTCTAGTGTTATCAACTCTTTCTTTGGTACTAACCCATTGTCACAGTTCATGGACCAGACCAACCCATTGGCTGAGGTAACTCACAAGCGTCGTCTTTCTGCCCTCGGTCCTGGTGGTTTGTCTCGTGAACGTGCAGGCTTCGAGGTTCGTGACGTACACTATACTCACTATGGTCGTCTTTGTCCTATTGAGAGTCCTGAAGGTCCAAACATCGGTTTGATTTCTTCTCTCTGTATGTATGCAAAGATTAATGATCTTGGTTTTATTGTTACTCCTTACCGTAAGGTGAATGATAGCAAGGTCGATATGGCTAATGAGGATGTTGTATACTTGACTGCTGAGGATGAAGAGTCTAAGATTATCGGTCAGGGTAATGCGCCTTTGACTGTTGATGGTTCTTTCATTCGTGATGTAGTAAAGTGTCGTCAGGATGCTGATTATCCTGTTGTAGGTCCGGATCAAGTTGATTATGTTGACGTCTCTCCACAGCAGATTGCTTCTGTATCCGCAGGTTTGATTCCATTCTTGGAGCATGATGATGGTCACCGTGCGTTGATGGGATGTAACATGATGCGTCAGGCTGTACCATTGCTTCATAATGATGCACCAATAGTTGGTACAGGTCTTGAGAAGCAAGTTTGTGAGGATTCACGTACTATGGTTACTGCAGAAGGTGAGGGCGTTATCGAATATGTTGATGCTACAACTATCCGCATCCTTTACGATCGCACAGAAGACGATGAGTTTGTAAGTTTCGAACCTGCTTTGAAGGAGTATCGTATTCCTAAGTTCCGTCGTACCAACCAGAATATGACCATCGACTTGCGTCCTATCTGTAATAAGGGACAGCGTGTAAAGAAGGGTGATATCCTGACAGAAGGTTATGCAACAGAAAACGGTGAGTTGGCTTTGGGCCGTAACTTGCTTGTTGCTTATATTCCTTGGAAGGGTTATAACTACGAGGATGCTGTCGTTATCTCTGAACGTATGGTTCGTGAAGACGTATTGACATCTGTACATGTTGACGAATACTCTCTTGATGTCCGTGAAACTAAGCGTGGAGTAGAGGAATTCACATCTGATATCCCTAATGTCAGCGAGGAAGCTACAAAGGATCTTGATGATAATGGTATCGTGCGTGTTGGTGCAAGAATTGAACCAGGTGATATCATGATTGGTAAGATTTCGCCTAAGGGTGAAAGTGATCCTTCACCAGAAGAGAAGTTGCTTCGCGCTATCTTTGGTGATAAGGCTGGTGATGTGAAGGATTCTTCATTGAAGGCAAATCCATCATTGAGCGGTGTGGTTATTGACAAGAAGTTGTTCTCTCGTGCTATCAAGACCCGTGAGTCAAAGAAGCAGGATAAGATTATTCTTGCTAAGATTGATGAGGAGTATGAGGCAAAGGGTGATGACTTGAAGGATATCCTCGTAGACAAGTTGCTTACACTTACAGAAGGTATGACTTCTGAGGGCGTTAAGGATTATTCAGGTGCTGAGATTATCACCAAGGGCAGTACCTTTACTGCTACAGCCTTGAAGAATTTGGAGTATGATGGTGTTCAGTCTAATAAGTGGACTAAGGATGAGCATACCAATGGCTTGATTCAGAGACTTATTATGAACTATATCCGCAAGTATAAGCAACTTGATGCTGAATTAAAGCGTCGTAAGTTTGCTATCACTATTGGTGATGAACTTCCATCAGGTATTCTTCAGATGGCTAAGGTATATATTGCTAAGAAGCGTAAGATCCAGGTTGGTGATAAACTTGCCGGTCGTCATGGTAATAAGGGTATTGTGTCTAAGGTAGTTCGTTTGGAGGATATGCCATTTATGGCTGACGGTCGTCCTGTTGATATGGTATTGAATCCATTGGGTGTGCCTTCACGTATGAACCTTGGTCAGATCTTCGAGTGTATCTTGGGTGCTGCAGGTAAAAAGTTGGGTGTAAAGTTTGCTACTCCTATCTTTGATGGTGCTAAATTGGATGATCTCTCTGAATGGACAGATAAGGCAGGCTTGCCACGTTTCTGCTCAACTTACCTTTATGATGGTGAGACTGGAGAGCAGTTTGACCAGCCAGCTACTGTTGGTATGACTTACTTCTTGAAGTTAGGTCATATGGTTGAGGATAAGATGCACGCTCGTTCTATCGGTCCATACTCTTTGATTACACAACAGCCACTTGGTGGTAAAGCACAGTTTGGTGGTCAGCGATTCGGAGAGATGGAGGTCTGGGCTATCGAGGCATTCGGTGCAAGCCACGTTTTGCAGGAGATCCTGACTGTTAAGTCAGATGATGTTGTAGGACGTAGCAAGGCATACGAAGCAATCGTAAAGGGCGATCCAATGCCAACTCCTGGTATTCCTGAGTCACTTAACGTATTGCTCCATGAGCTTCGTGGCCTTGGTTTGAGCATCAAACTTGATTAATTTTGAGAACCCCTAATTTATATATAGAAACATGGCTTTCAAAAAAGATACAAAGGTAAAGAATAATTTTACGAAGATTACCATCGGTCTCGCTTCTCCTGAGGAGATCCTGGAAAATTCGTATGGTGAGGTTACTAAGCCTGAAACCATTAATTATCGAACATACAAGCCGGAGCGTGATGGTCTCTTCTGCGAGCGCATTTTTGGTCCTACCAAGGACTATGAGTGCGCCTGCGGTAAGTACAAGCGCATCCGCTACAAGGGAATCGTCTGCGACCGATGCGGTGTAGAGGTTACTGAGAAGAAGGTTCGTCGTGAGCGTTCTGGTCACATCGAACTCGTTGTTCCTGTAGCTCACATCTGGTATTTCCGTTCTCTTCCTAACAAGATTGGTTACCTCCTGGGTATGCCAACCAAGAAGCTTGATGCTGTTATCTACTACGAGAAGTATGTAGTTATCCAACCAGGTGTGATGGAAGGTAAGACTGATGCTGATGGTTTGGAAGTAAACGGTTCACATAAGCTCGATCTCCTGACAGAAGATGAGTATATCGACATTATCGACAATCAGATTAGCGAGGAAAATGACCGTTTGGAGGATTCTGATCCTAACAAGTTCATCGCCAAGATGGGTGCAGAGGCTATCTATGAGCTTCTTCAGAATGTAGACCTCGACAATCTGTCATACGAACTTCGTGACCGAGCTAACAACGATTCTAGCCAGCAGCGCAAGACTGAGGCTTTGAAGCGTCTTCAGGTAGTAGAGGGTTTCCGTGCCAGCAAGGGTATTAACAAGCCTGAATGGATGATCATGAAGATTATTCCTGTTACTCCTCCAGAGCTTCGCCCATTGGTACCGCTGGACGGTGGTCGTTTCGCTACATCAGACTTGAACGACCTCTATCGTCGTGTTATCATCCGTAACAACCGTTTGAAGAGATTGGTTGAAATCAAGGCTCCTGAAGTGATTCTCCGAAACGAGAAGCGTATGTTGCAGGAGGCTGTTGACAGCTTGTTCGACAACTCTCGCAAGAGTTCTGCTGTCAAGAGTGAGAGCAATCGTCCATTGAAGTCTCTCTCTGACTCTTTGAAGGGTAAGCAGGGTCGTTTCCGTCAGAACTTGTTGGGTAAGCGTGTTGACTACTCTGCTCGTTCGGTAATCGTTGTAGGCCCTGAGTTGAAGATGGGTGAGTGTGGTCTTCCTAAGTTGATGGCTGCAGAGCTTTACAAACCATTTATCATCCGCAAGCTGATTGAGCGTGGTATTGTCAAGACTGTTAAGAGTGCCAAGAAGATTGTTGACCGTCGCGAGCCTGTTATCTGGGATATCCTCGAGAACGTGATGAAGGGTCATCCGGTTATGTTGAACCGTGCCCCTACACTTCACCGTCTCGGTATTCAGGCTTTCCAGCCTAAGATGATTGAGGGTAAGGCTATCCAGTTGCACCCATTGGCATGTACAGCGTTCAACGCCGACTTCGATGGTGACCAGATGGCTGTTCACCTTCCATTGAGTAACGAGGCAATCTTGGAGACTCAGATTCTGATGCTCCAGAGCCATAACATTCTGAACCCTGCTAATGGTGCACCTATCACCGTTCCTTCTCAGGATATGGTGCTTGGTCTCTACTATATTACAAAGATTCGTCCAGGTGCAAAGGGCGAGGGATTGACATTCTACGGTCCTGAGGAGGCTTTGATTGCCCGTAACGAGGGTCGTTGTGATCTCCACGCTTTGGTGAAGGTTATCGTTGACGACTTGGTTGACGGTAAGATTCAGAAGCGTATGGTTGAGACTTCTGTAGGTCGTGTTATCGTGAATGGTATCATCCCTGATGAGGTAGGATTCTTCAACGATGTCATCTCCAAGAAGACTCTCCGTGGCTTGATTTCTAGTGTAATCAAGGCCGTAGGTATGGCTGAGGCATGTGAATTCCTCGATGGTATCAAGAACTTGGGTTATCGTATGGCATACGTTGCAGGTTTGTCATTTAACCTTGGAGATATCATTATTCCACCAGAGAAGGAGACTATCGTAGAGCGTGGTCGCAAGGAGGTTGAGGAAATCACCAACAACTATAACATGGGTTTCATCACCAACAAGGAGCGTTACAACCAGGTTATCGATGCATGGACTCACGTAAATACCGACTTGGGTAACATCTTGATGAAGGAGATGACTGAAGCTGACCAGGGATTCAACGCTGTATACATGATGCTTGATTCCGGAGCCCGTGGTTCTAAGGATCAGATTAAGCAGTTGTCAGGTATGCGTGGTTTGATGGCTAAGCCTCAGAAGGCTGGTGCAGAGGGTGCGCAGATCATTGAGAACCCTATCCTTTCTAACTTTAAGGAGGGTATGTCTGTATTGGAGTACTTTATCGCTTCTCACGGTGCCCGTAAGGGTCTTGCTGATACCGCTATGAAGACTGCCGATGCCGGTTACTTGACTCGACGTCTTGTAGACGTTTCTCACGATGTTATTATCACCGAAGAGGATTGTGGTACATTGCGTGGCTTGGTTTGTACAGCTTTAAAGAATGGTGATGAGATTATTTCATCTCTTTATGAGCGTATTTTGGGTCGTGTTTCTGTGCATGATGTTATTCATCCAACAACTGGTGAACTGATTGTCAAATCTGGTGAAGAAATCACCGAGGCTAAGGCAAAGGCTATTGATGAATCTCCTATCGAGAGTGTTGAAATTCGTTCGGTTCTCACATGTGAGAGCAAAAAGGGTGTCTGCATGAAGTGCTATGGCCGTAACTTGGCAACAGCCCGTATGGTACAGTTGGGTGAAGCCGTTGGTGTCATCGCTGCTCAAGCTATTGGTGAGCCAGGTACTCAGTTGACTCTCCGTACATTCCACGCCGGTGGTATTGCATCTAATGCTGCTGCCAATGCTAAGATTGCTGCGAAGAATAAGTCTCGTATCGAGTTTGACGAGTTGAGCACAGTACCATTCGTAGAGGAAGACGAGGAAGGCAACGATATCAAGTGCGAAAAGGTAGTAAGCCACTTGGCTGAAATCCGTTTCGTGGATCCTAATACAAACATCGTTCTTGCAACTTTGAATGTTCCTTACGGTTCTTCATTGTATCACAAGGAGGGTGAAATCGTAGAGAAGGATACCGTTATCGCCCGTTGGGATCCATTCAACGCCGTTATCGTCAGCCAGTATGCCGGTACATTGAAGTTCAATGACGTTCAGAAGGATCAGACTTATCGTGCTGAGGTCGATGAGACTACAGGCTTGGAGGAGAAGATTATCACCGATTCCAAGAATAAGGCAATGGTTCCATCTTGTGATGTTATCGATGCTAATGGTGAAATCCTTGGTACATACAACTTCCCTGTAGGTGGTCACTTGGCAGTTGAGGATGGACAGACAATTAATACCGGTGAGGTTTTGGTTAAGATTCCTCGTGCTGTAGGTGGTGCAGGTGATATCACTGGTGGTCTCCCTCGTGTAACTGAGCTTCTTGAGGCTCGTAACCCTTCTAACCCTGCTGTTGTATCTGAAATCGATGGTGAGGTAACTATGGGTAAGGTAAAGCGTGGTAATCGTGAGATCATCGTGACATCTAAGACAGGCGATCAGAAGAAGTATCTTGTATCTCTTTCTAAGCAGATCTTGGTACAGGAACATGATGCTGTACGTGCTGGTACTCCTCTTTCTGATGGTAGTGTAACTCCTGGCGACATCCTCGCCATCATGGGTCCTACTGCTGTTCAGGAGTATATCGTTAACCAGATTCAGGACGTTTACCGTCTCCAGGGTGTGGCTATCAACGATAAGCACTTCGAGGTTGTGGTACGTCAGATGATGCGTAAGGTTCGTATCGACGATCCAGGTGATACAACATTCCTGGAGCAGGAGTTGGTTGACAAGCTCGACTTCGCTGAGGAGAATGATCGTATCTGGGGTAAGAAGGTTGTTACCGATGCCGGCGACAGTACCGAACTTAAGCCAGGTCAGATTATCACAGCACGCAGATTGCGTGACGAAAACTCTGCCTTGAAGCGTCGTGATAAGAAACTTGTACAGGTTCGTGATGCCGTAGCTGCTACTTCTACTCAGATTCTTCAGGGTATTACCCGTGCAGCTCTCGGTACAAAGAGCTTCATGAGTGCTGCTTCCTTCCAGGAAACTACTAAGGTCTTGAACGAAGCTGCGATCCGTGGTAAGGTTGATTACCTTGAGGGTATGAAGGAGAA
Organism: Segatella copri; assembly: GCA_021628325.1. GTDB lineage: Bacteria > Bacteroidota > Bacteroidia > Bacteroidales > Bacteroidaceae > Prevotella > Prevotella copri_R. The sequence continues at coordinate 7,917 of JAJXAL010000133.1, forward strand.
TGTAATCTGCGGTCACTTGATTCCAGCAGGTACTGGTCTCCGTCAGTGGGAGAAGCTCATCGTCGGCTCTAAGGAAGAGTACGAGCGTATGCAAGCTAATAGAAAGAATGTACTCGACTATGCAGATACTCCTATCGTGGACTAATCAGTAGGATAGAGTCACATATATAATAAGGAGGGTGTGTCATAAGATTATGATACACCCTCTTTTTCTGTATGCTCGGCATGAGCTTATTCTAATGGGTGCAAGTCCCT
>JAJXAL010000134.1:0-7882 GCA_021628325.1 Segatella copri
TTTTTGGAGAAAATAACGTCTAAAAAAGCAAAAAATAGCAGAATGATGCTTTTATTTTGAGTTTCAAGTGGTTGTGGCAGTCGTTGGCTTTAAGTGGCATAGACGAGGAAAAGCGAAAAACGCAGATTGGAGAAATAGAAACGCTTTCAAATCATTACCTCGCAGAAACGCCCTAATAAGCATTTTTAACGGTGGCGGTTCATATTTCCCCATTCTGCGTAAGTTTTGGTTTTGCCATGCAACTCTCATAGTTTAATTTTGCACCGAACAAAAAAGTAAGAATTATGAGATGCACTTTCAAGACAGTCTTCTATGTAAATGGAAGCAAGGAGAGAAACGGAATTGTCCCTATCATGGGGCGAGTGACAATCAACGGAACTATCGCACAGTTCAGTTGCAAGCAGAGCGTTACCAAGGCTATTTGGGATGCCAAGGGCAACAGAGCCACAGGCAAGAGTAAAGAAGCCAAGGAGGTGAACTTTGCGCTTGACAACATCAAGGCTCAAATCACCAAGCATTACCAGCGACTTTCCGACCGTGAGGCGTTCGTTACCGCTGAAATGGTGAGAAACGCCTACCAAGGCATAGGCACGGAATACGAGACATTGCTCAGAGCCTTTGACAAGGAGAACGCAGCTTTTGCCAAGCGTGTTGGCAAGGATAGAGCCAAGAACACCTACCGCAAGTATTTGACGGTAAGAAAATATGTTGCTGAGTTCATCAAGCATCAGTACAAGCGCAGCGATATGTCCATGAACGAGCTTACTGAGGAGTTCATCCGTGACTATTGCCTGTATCTGAAGAATGTCGTCGGACTTGCGCAGTCCTCCATTTGGATTTACTCCATACCACTGAAGCATATCGTAACGGCAGCTCACTACAACGGCAAGATACCGAGAAATCCATTTGCCATGTACCACGTTGACCCAGACCACAAGGAACGTGAGTTCTTGACATTGGACGAGCTTACCGCCATGACCGAGATAACGTTGGAAGACTCGAATATAGCATTTGCGAGAGACCTTTTTATCTTTGGCTGTTGGACAGGTATATCTTTCATCGACATCAAGAACTTGACGGAAGACAACATCAGCATGATAAACGGTGCTCCTTGGATTGTTTCCAAGCGTCAGAAGACAGGTGTGCCTTTCCAAATCAAGCTGATGGATATCCCCATGCAGATTATTGAGAGATACAAGTCTTTCAGAAAAGGAAGCCACTTGTTCAATATCGGCAATCTTAGCAACATCAACAAGCGCATCAAGAAGGTAGCGACAATGTGTGGTATCAAGAAGCGTGTCTCGTTTCATGTCTCACGTCATAGTTGGGCTGTTTTAGCCTTGGAGTACGGAATGCCGATAGAGAGTGTGAGCAAAATTCTTGGTCACACGAATATCACAACGACACAGATATACGCCAAGGTGACAAGCACCAAGCTTGACCATGACATATCTGTCTTTGAAAGTCGAATCAAGGGGCATTTGCCTGCAATTGGAGGAATGGCATGAAAAGGACTGTAATCACCGTGGACGGAAATGGAATGCTATCCATTCCGTCCAACATTGAGGACTTGTGGATGAGTGAAAATGAGTTGGTAGATATGCTTTATGTCACAGCCTCGAAGCTCAAAGCCGTGATAAAAGCCATATATAAAGAAGGTATGTTGCTGATGTCGGAAGTCCAACAAAAGCAAGAAACCTCCAATGGAATTTGGCAAACGCTGTATGGATTCCCTATGGTTGTTGCCATTTGCTTCCGTCTAACCTCCAATAGTGCAGCGCAACTTCGTGATGCTATCTTCAAGAGGTTGTACGGAGCAAAAGAGAAAACAGCCATTGTCCTGCAAATCTACGGAGGGACAAATGCCTTCAGCTAAGAATGGTCGCATTTTTGACGCTTCGATCATTCACTGTCGTATTGACTTGCCTACATACTGATTCACTGTCGTATCAAGCATTTCTGTGAAGAATGCAGAGCTGCCGATGTCAAACGTTTTACATGTTTATCGTATGACATATAAAACGTATGACATGCAGGAATACATTTTTGTTCATCCCGAGGAAAGGTTCGCAAGGAAACCTCTCTTCGGGATTTTTTGTTTCATCTTATCCCGATTGGCTACATCAAGCACCTTGATTTCCAATCTTTTAACACTGTCGGTGCAAACTTCTCCATTCTGCGCAAGTTTGTGTTTTGCGTTTTGATTTTCCGCCCTTACCTTTGCAACTTTAATTTCATCAACTCACAAAGGTTAGATTATGAGCAAGACAAACGACAACAAACAACCTGTAGCTGTGGGAAGCAAACAGCCACAGGCAGCACCTCCGACAAACGAGGTGTTCATCCGTGTTGGCACTACCTTGTACAAGGTGGTTGACCAACCTACCATCACAGGAGGAAAGGTAAGAAAGCGCATCCCATGGAACATGGAGACCTTGCGTCAGGACTACGGCAAGGAGTTCATAAAGTACGTTCACAAGTATGACGGCTTCTGCACTGTTCCCGAACATGTGAACCACCGCACGGTGATAGACGGTTTCCTCAACCTATACGAGCCGATAGGACATAAGCCGATGCAAGGGAACTTCCCAAATATCAAGAAGTTGGTTAGTCACATCTTCGGTGAGCAATATGAGCTTGGCATGGACTACCTGCAACTGCTCTATCTCAGACCTGTGCAGAAGTTGCCCATTCTGCTGCTCGTATCAGAGGAGAGGAACACAGGCAAGACCACGTTCTTGAACTTTCTGAAAGCGTTGTTCCAAGACAACGTGACATTCAACACCAACGAGGACTTCCGCAGTCAGTTCAATTCCGATTGGGCTGGCAAGCTGCTGATTGTCGTGGACGAGGTGTTGCTCAGTCGCAGGGAGGATTCCGAGCGGTTGAAGAACCTCAGCACCACCCTCTCGTACAAGGTGGAAGCCAAGGGCAAGGACAGGAACGAGATTTCCTTCTTTGCCAAGTTCGTGCTGTGCTCCAACAACGAATCACTCCCTGTCATCATTGACGAGGGCGAGACCCGATATTGGGTGAGGAAGATTTCATCGTTGCAATCTGACGATACCGACTTCTTGGAGAAACTGAAGGCGGAGATACCCGCTTTTCTGTTCCATCTGCAAGGCAGAACGCTATCCACAGAGCACAAGAGCCGAATGTGGTTCGCACCCGAACAGATAGCGACCGATGCTCTGAGGAGAATCATACGCTGCAACCGTAACAGACTTGAGGTGGAAATGTCGGAGCTGTTCCTTGAGGTCATGGAGAACACCCAAACCGACAGTTTGCAATTCTGCCTCAATGACGCAATCGCCTTGTTGCAATGCAACCACGTGAAAGCGGAGAAGCACCTTGTGCGAAAGATAGTGCAGGACTGTTGGAAGCTGCAACCTTCAGAGAACGCCCTCACCTACACCTCATACGAGTACAACTACAATAGCAGCGGTCACTACTCGCCAACAAAACGTGTGGGCAGGTTCTACACTGTAACGATGGACAAGCTAAATAGCATATAATTTTGTTGAATTGTTGAATATGATAAAAGAAGTGTTGAATATCAAGTATTTAAGGCTCAACATTTTCTCAACAAATCTCTCAACAAAAGAAAGAGACTGTTGAAAAGAGAAAACATGACAGCTAATGCCTGTCTTTCTCTTTTGCCCAGTGATTTTGTTGAAAAGAACCATTTGTTGAGAGTTTGTTGAGAAGATAAGTATTTGACTATCATACCAATACATGCCATTCTCAACAATTCATCAGAAATACATACACCACTTAATCCACAGTAAAACATGAACATTCAAGAAGCAAAGCAAATCAAGATTGCAGACTACCTGCAAAGTTTGGGACACCGCCCTGTCAAGCAGCAGGGCGCAAACCTTTGGTACAAGTCACCGCTGAGAAATGAGAGCGAGCCATCTTTCAAGGTGAACACCACGATGAACAGTTGGTTCGATTTCGGAATGGGCAAGGGCGGCAACATCATCACCCTTGCGTCATACCTTTACGCATCAGACAACTTGCCATATCTCTTGGACAAGATGGAGAAGCAAGCGCCCCATGTACGCCCGACCGACTTTTCTTTCCCTCAGCAAGCTTCCGAGCCGAGTTTTGAGAGATTAGAGGTTAGGGAACTTAACCATCCTACACTCCTACGCTATCTGAGCGAGCGGAATATTGACCTGTGCATCGCCCGAAAGGAATGTGTGGAACTCCACTTCTCGCATAATGGCAAGAACTACTTCGCCATCGGCTTCAAGAACAAGTCTGGCGGTTACGAGGTTCGTAACCGATTCTTCAAGGGTTGCATGTCCCCCAAGGACATCACACATATCCGACAGCAAGGCGAGCCAAGATACGCTTGCTATGTGTTCGAGGGCATGATGGACTATCTTTCCTTTCTCTCGTTACGCATGGAGAAGTTTCCGTCTTGTCCGTCATTGGAAGCGCAGGACTACGTGATACTCAACTCAACAAGCAACGTTGACAAGGCTATTGACGCACTACACGGCTACGAGCGCATCAGTTGTCTGCTCGACAACGATGATGCAGGGCGGAAGGCAACGCTTGCCATCGAGAACGCCCTCGGCTACCGTGTGAGGGATGCATCTCACTTGTACTGTGAGTACAAAGACTTGAACGACTATCTGTGCGGAGTGAAATCCAAACAGTCGGTACACCAAGTACAGCCTGTTAAGCGGACTGCTCCACCTCGGAAGAAAGGCGCAGCCTTAGGTATGTAGGCGGTTCCTGCTCCAATGGCTATTCTGAACGGAAAAGCCATAGCTCAATAGGGCGTTTTCTTGACGCAGTGGCACGCCACCGCTAAAAACACCCATTTGAGCAAAGGGACATCCCCTTTTGAAACCCCGTGAGCCATGCGCAGGGCGCAATGCGGCAAGCGGATTTGTACAACTCAAAAACAAGTTTATTATGGGACATTTCAGTTTGGATTTCAAGAAGGCAAAGGGCAGCTCTGACGCAAGGGAGTCAGACCACATAGAGCGCAAGGTGATACCCGACAACGCTGACCCTACGAGAACTCACCTCAACCGTGAGCTTGTCAAGATGCCGAGCGGTGTGTATGGTCGTGACGAAGCCATCGCCCACCGCATCAAGACGGCAGGCATCAAGCGCAAGATAACCAATGACCAGGTGAGGGTGATTAGAACCGTGCTGTCTGGAACGCACGAGGACATGATGAACATCGCAGCCAATGATCAGCTTGACGATTGGTGCAACGACAGCTTGAAGTGGTTGCAGGACACGTTCGGCAAGGAGAATGTCGTGTCGGTGGTTCTCCACATGGACGAGCACACGCCACATCTCCACGCCTCCATCGTTCCGATAGTGACTGGCGAACGGAGAAAGGCGAAGAACAAGACAACGGAAGAGGGCAAGCGGACATACCGCAAGAAAGCCAATGTCGTGAGGTTGTGTGCCGATGATGTGCTCAACCGTGACAAGATGGTTGGCTATCACGACAGCTATGCTGAAGCCATGGGCAAGTATGGCTTGAAGCGAGGTGTCCGTGGGTCGGATGCGAGGCATACCTCCACGGCACAGTATTACCGTAACATCAAGCGAGAGACGGAGAGACTTCAAAACTGCATGAAACTGCTGCAATCCGATGTGGAGGAAGCAGAGCGACTGCTCAAACAGACCAAGAGCGAAATCAACACGGAGAAACTACAGGCTGCTAAGACGGAAGCCAAGACTGCCTTTGTGTCGAAGATTTGTTCTCTTTTAGGTAGTGGAAAATTGAAGGAGGTGGAGCAGCACAACCAAAAGTTGTGCGAGCTTGTGACAGACAGAGAGCAATACATTGACGAACTCCATGGGAAAATGCAGCGAATGGAGGACAGCCACACCCAACAACTCGGCGAGATGCAACAGAAACACCAAGCAGAGGTCGTTGATTTGAAAAGCAAGCACTCCACGGAGGTAACGATGCTCAACAACATCATCCGCAAAGCCAAGCGTTGGTTCCCGATGTTGGAGGCATACTTGCAAATAGAAAGTTTGTGCAAGAGGATAGGCTTCACGGCTGAACAAATTAGTGTGCTCCTTGCTGGAAAGGCACTCAACTTTAGCGGTTCACTCTATTCCGAGAAGCACAGAAGAAAGTTCAATGTGGAGAATGCAGAAATCAAGGTGTTCTCTGATTCTACCAAACCGAACCAATTGTTTCTGTGTATCAATAGACAGCCTATTGTTGAATGGTTCAAGGAGCAATGGAATATCTCAAAAGATAGAAGAACCTTAAATCCGAAGATAAATAAAGAAGAAAAAATCTAAAGACCTGAGCAACAAAAAGTTGCTCAGGATTTGGATATGTCAGAAAAATCACGCTATCTTTGTAGCGTCAAAATTTAAAAAGATATTTCTAGGCAAACAAAGATATATTGTTAAAAAGGATAAATAATTTTAATTTTTCAACACTTAAAATATTTTTTTTGTAAATTTGCAAAAAAATATAGAATCTTGTAGATTTAAAGATGGTTGCTACAAGTGCAAGAATTGAATGACGAAACCATTTGGAAAGGAAAATGTATATGAAGATAAAACATTTGTTATTTTTTATTCCTGTGACTTTTTTGGTCGCATGTGAAGGGACTGATTTAATCGAGCCAGACAATGTGTCGAAAGAACAGATTTCCACTCAAATAATTTATAACCCGACAAAATATTCAAAACAAAAAGGTGATGTCTTTGTCAAAAGCAGTTTGCCAACAACAATGGCAAAGCAAATACCTAATGCCTGCGTAACATCAATTATGGAGTATGCAAACAATAAAGTTTTTGGTGGAACAGTAAATGAGGGAGCGTATATTCTATATTATACACAGACATATAATTCAAATCCTTTGATTGATGGTGTTTCTTTGGATTATATCGAGCCTTTTGTAACACATTTCTTTAAAACTCAAACATTTACAAATTATAAGTCTGCAATAGATGCCAAGCATCCCGTCATGACTGATGTAAATAGCCAAATAGAAAGCTCTACCCATAATGTGTTATGTGTAGGATATAACTCCAATACGGGTGCTGCTATTTATATGGACCCTGAGCTTGCTTGTATGTACTCAGTTAATGCTGGGTATTTTTTACAAGATTATAATATAGTATTAACAGGTATAAAGTAATTAAATAAATATGAAGTTGATTTTTAAATATTTTTTTATTTCTCTATTGTTCCTAAATGGGCAATTAGTTCATGCACAATCATTTAAAATCGACAGCTTAAAAGGTAAAAAATGGGAGTTGCAATTGCCAAAAGGAAAGTCTTATACTTCGAGTCTTATATTCAAAGATACGACATACACAACTAGTTTCTCCTTTAATGGACAGACTCATACTATAGAGAAGCCATACTTAATACAGCAGGAAAACGTAGAAACATTTTATGTTATTTTTCCATCAGAAGGAAAGGGTACAAAAACTTTCTCTGTTAAGTTTAAAGTTTTAGAATTTACCGACAAGTTGCTAAAATTGCAAAATACAACAACAAATGTTGTAAATACGTATTTCGCAAAATAAACAACTAGTAGATTGTAAAGTCTAAAAGTTTAGTAAGGCACGTGTGATATTTCATCAATCATCAGTATGTGACGAACGACGTTTTACTCAACTTTTAGACTTTACAGACCACTAGTAAGACAGTGCTTTTTGCAACATATTTCTCTGTTTGATATTTTTTGTTTAATAAAATTCTTAGATTCATTATTTTTTTGTATTTTTGCAGCCGAAAAGAGTTGTTAGGCAGCAAACGTATGCAGATTGCAGAATTTAGAACTGTTGCTAAATCATTACCTCTGTTGAGGTGAAAAACTCATAAATAGTTCATTTTTAGCTATTCGGCTGATTTTAGCGTAATTTT
>JAJXAL010000135.1:0-7797 GCA_021628325.1 Segatella copri
AGGCAAACGCCCAACTTCTTGATTTTCAATCAAAGTCCAATTTAGAGCGAGTTAGTAATTTTAACACAATTTGCTCCAAATGGCTGCTGAATTTCGGACCTTATCACACACTCAAATTTGGCGGTTACAGAAGATAGTCGTATTTTTGCCCCCGTTTACCGGATATTCCGACAAGCTAACTTTTAAACATTAAATAATTATGGAGAATGAAAATTTAAGAAACATAGAGAACCTTTTAGCCGCTAAGGCAAGTACACAGCCTCTTTACGAATTCCCAGTAGACCAGCTTCCACTCGGCCTCCGCGACTCGCTCTCTGGCGTAGCCGCAGAGGCACGCGTGCCTGCCCTCTTCTCAGCCCTCCCTATTGCCGCAACCTATGCTGACCGTCTGAAGGCGAAGTATTGCGACGGCAGCGATACTCCGATGGCACTCATGTCTATCATCATCGGCGAGCAGGCATCGGGTAAGGGCGTATGCCGCCGCATCGAAAACATCTGGGCGAAGAAGATGGATAAGGACGATGAGAAACCACGTGAAGACGAAGCCTGGTACCAGCAGCACAAGGGCAAGAAGGGTGTAGTAGATCCGAAGCCTTGCATCCGTCACATTGGCGATACTATCTCGAAGTCGGCTCTGATGCGTCGTCAGCTCTGTGCCGACGGCCATACCATGTATATGTTCAGCGAGGAGCTCGGTTCGATGAAGAGCGTATGGAAGGTGTTCGGCGACTACTTCCGTAAGGCGTTCGACCAGAGCGAGGTGGGGCAGGACTACATCACAGCCACCAGCGGCGTAACCCACGCCCAGCTCAACTTCTCCGGCTGCTGCACCCAGAACATCTTCCAGAAGTTCTTCACCGATGATAACATCGAGGACGGATCTTCTTCAAGAATGATGCTCGCCAAGATGCCCGATACCTCCTTCGCACTCCTCAGCCAGCACCACGGCTATACCGAGGAGGAGCAGACCAACATTCTCAAGGCGGTAACTCTCCTTGAACGTAGTCACGGCGTAATAGAGCTGCCCCGTATGTGCGAGGAGTTCTGCCAGTGGCTCGAAGCAAAGAGACAGCTTGCCCTGGCGAATGCCGACCGTGTGATGGATGTATATCGTCGCCGTTCTGCCGTCATCGGCTTCCGTTGTGGCGTCATCTTCCACATCCTGGAGCAGACCGGAGAGGAGACCGATGCCTGCATCCGTTTTGCCAAGGCTGTAGCCGACTATGTGCTCGCCATGCAGATGGAGATGTTTGGCTTGCGTCTCGACAAGCAGCAGCAGGACAACGAGGCTATCCCTGTCTATAAGTCTCGTAACACCCTGCTCTTTGCCCAGCTCCCTGAGCAATTCACCCTCTTCGATGCCAGCCGTGAGCGTGGCGACGGAGCCTGTCGTGAAACCATCCGTAAGATGATAAGCCGTTGGACCAAGCGTGGTCTCTGCAAGAAGCTGAAAGGTGGCGACACCGAGATCTGGCAGAAGCTTACCCTCTCGGCATAAAGCATCTTGAATCTCCTGAAACAGTAAATCCCCCATCACGCAGCCAAAGCGTGGTGGGGGATTACTGTTTATATAGTTTTTCTATATTTTATTGAGGTAAGATGTTGCAGTATTCTCGTTTGAACCACAGTTCGAAGACGGGGTCAACCATTTTGAAACCATCGCCCGATTTCTCTATGAAGTCTCTTTCTACAAGAGTCTTTTTGTTCTTGGTGATGGTCCGTGGAGCACCGAGTCCATATTCTGCTACTACCTGTTGGGCATTGAAATGAATCTCTCCCATGCAGACGGCACGCAGGAATGCTATCTGAGAGGCAGGCATACCATCAATATCGGTAATGAACATATCGGCATTGGTATCCAGAAGTTTGGCGAGTTGTGACTGATAGATTTCCTCTGTTACTTCTGTTGCTGTACGAGTCCAGATGAGAAAGCAGAATTGCTGCATGTACCAGGAGTGGCATTGCATGGCATTGCAGATTCGCTCTATCATATCATCGCTGATAGACTTGCCGTGATTGTAGAAACTGTCGTGAATAAAAGGTTTCCAGTATTCCTTGGCTATCTTCTTCAAGGTCATCATCTGTCCAAAACGATAGAATGGATTCTTCGAGTTGCCGAATATATCCATCATCATATGGCGTTTACTGCCATAGAGACAGTAGGTCGTACTGTGTTGTCCTTGCCATACCGAACGCATGGTTCCTTCCAGTCTCTTCCAGTCGGGCAGGTTTGCCAATTGTTGGAACTCATCAATACACACGATGACATGGATGCCTTTTGCCTTGGCAATCTTTTCTGGTAGATTGAGAATTTCCTCGGCACTTTCCTTCAAAGGTTTGAAGTTTAGATTTACTTCTACGGCATTCACCGGGTCGCTATTGATGGTAAGGCTTGGAGATATGGATTGGACGAACTTTACGATGTCGGCCCATCTCTTTTCCATCGTGGAAGAAACTCCTTGGAGTATTGCACTTGCAAACTTGTTGTAGAACTCTTCCTCGGAGAAAATCTTGAAGGCATCCAGATAGCATACTCTTATGTCCTTCTGCTCTTGCTTCAGCTCTTCCATTGCTGCTTTGACAAGTGAAGACTTGCCCCATCGTCTTGGAGAAATCAGCATCACGTTGATGCCTCCTCCAAGAAAAGTCTTGAGGTCTCTTCTATCTTCGATTCTATCTATGAAATATTCATTTTCTGCGATAGAACCATATTCAAATGGTATCTTGTTCATATGCTTAAAGTCTTGATTCTCTGCAAAGTTACAAAATTATACCCAAAGGTATTATACCCTAGGGTATAATTTATGAAACTTTATATTTTATCTCCATCAGAAACAGTTAATCCCCCATCACGCAGCCATAGCGTGGTGGGGGATTTCTGTTGTTTATTGCTGATGTCGCTCGATATATTCAGCAGCCTGGATATTCGAGAACACATAGTTCTTCAAATCCTGGAACTTAGACTCCTGCTTGGTTTCCTTCAGATTGCCATTCGGTAACACATCATAGCAGAAACTGCGGTTCATCGACGGATTATAGACGAAGCAACGCTGATGATCTCTTGCCACAATCTGGTTATCTGCCGAATAGAATACCATCGGGCGCTGCTGCTTCAGCAGATCCACGCCGAAGCCCTCGTACTCATAATTCAGATTCATCAAGCCGAAAAGCGTAGGCATCACATCCACCTGCATGCCCAAGCCCGCATACTGCTGCTGCGGAACACCAGGACCAAAGATGATGAGCGGAATATGGTTGTAAGACTGCGGCAACTCGCCCTCGCTCTTACCCACCAGCTTACCATGGTCTGCCTGAATCACGAATATCGTGTTCTTATACCAAGGCTCCCGGCTTGCCTTCTTCAGAAAGTCGCCTATCGCCCAGTCGGCATACTCCACAATCTGTGTTTCCTTCTCCTTGGTCTTCGGCTTGAAGAAATCAGGAATGATATATGGCGGATGATTGCTCACGGTGAGGATGGTAGCCATGAAAGGCTTGCCCGTCTTCGCCTTCTGGTTGATGGTGTTGAGGGCGTAGCCCATCTCGAAATGGTCGCTCACACCAAAACTGTTCACCACCTCGCTCTTAGGATAGTTCTCCTGAGAGAAGATGTCATCGTAGCCATTGGTCTGGAAGAAGGCCTTCATGTTGTCATACTGTGCCTCGTGGGTCATGAAAAACATGTTCTCGTAGCCATACTTCTTCAACACCGTGGCGATACCCTTGCGGCGTGGAGTTACCGTTCCCTTCATCAGGTTTCGGAACATGAGAGCAGGGAAGCTGTAGAGCGTAGCCGTCATGCCATGGTTGGTATGGATACCGGCACTATAAAAGTGGGTGAACGCCAGGGAATGATGATAGAGCGAATCGAGCGTTGGGGTGAGCGGCTGCTGATTGCCGAATGTTCCCAACAGGTTTGCCGACATCGACTCCATCAGTATCACCACCACGTTAGGATGATTCTTCTTCGCAGGAGATTGCCCCATCTTCATCATCAGGGAATCGTTCACCACCTCACGCTTCAGAATATTCGTGCTATCCACCTTTCCCGTGATACCCAGCCACTGGCGGGTATTCGTGATAGCCTCAGCGTATGGCATGAGATGCAACTCCTTGTTCTCCTTGCGCATATCGTCGAGCGCAGAAGTAAGGAGATTGAATGCCGGATTGATGCCGAGCTGGTTGAGGAAAGAATCCTCGCAATAGTAAGCCTGGCTCACCTTGATAGGGTTATAGCCCATTCTGCCACGGATGCCGAAAAGGCAGGCGCCTATCATCACAGCAGAAATAAGGAAACGGCTGACTACCTGCACCAGGTGCATATTGTCCTTAGGCAGAAGGAAGAGCCCCTCGAAGTAGCGGCGCAGACGGACGAGCGCATAGATAAACGCCCCCGTAAACACGAAATAGAGGGCGATATAGAGCCAGTAGGAAGACTCCTGCAAGAGCATGCCCGATGTGGTGGCTACATAGCCGAACCACCCGAATATGCTGGAATTGATGTTCTTGAAGAAATACTGGAAATAAGGAGTATTGGCTGCCGAAGGCATGAAGGCAATGGCAAACCATACCGCATACCAGATGTTGATGCCACGCAGCAAACGGCGATGACACCACCCCAGGCTGGCTGCAATCAGGAGCACAGCCACAGGCAATACCGAAATATAACAAGCTATGACATTATCAAACCATACACCCTTGACAAACGCCATTACCCTACTCGCCTCTGCATCTACAATCATGCCATGCAGGGCGATGAATTCTACCAATCTGAACAGAGTCATCACCAGCAATGCCAATACATGCACCGAAAGGAGATACCCAAAAGCCTTAAAATATCGTTTCATTTTTATTCTACTTTAGAAATCGGGTGCAAAGTTAATAATTATATCCCAATAAAAGCAAAATTTCCTGCCTTATTCTGTCTATAAACAAATAATTATATGTAACTTTGCAGCCAAAATAACATAATAAGACTTCGATAAGACATGAACATCAAGTACAACAAAGCCCTATGGCTCATCATCATCCTGGCTATCGTGATGATGATTCCGTTCCTCGGACTCACAGATTTCAATACCAAGGGAGAGCCGCGCGAAGCGGTGGTTGCCTACACCATGCTGGAACATGGCAACTGGATTCTGCCTATCAACAACGGAGGTGATATCCCTTACAAACCGCCATTCTTCCACTGGTGCATCGCCTTCTTCAGCCTCTTCATCGGCCATGTGAATGAGTACACCTCCCGCCTGCCGTCTGCCGTATCGCTGGTATTGATGACCATCGGCGGTTTCGTGTTCTATGCCAAGCGCAAGAACACCCAGACCAGCCTCATCGCAGCCATCCTCACGCTTACCGCCTTCGAGGTGCACCGTGCGGGTATGAACTGTCGTGTGGATATGGTGAACACCGCCTTCATGGTGGGAGCCATGTATCTGCTCTACCGCTGGTGGGAGAAGGGAAAGCACCAGCTGCCTTGGCTCGCCATCCTCTGCATGAGCGGTGCCACGCTGACCAAGGGTCCTGTGGGCATCATCCTGCCTTGCTTCGTGATGGGCGTGTTCATGCTTACTCAACGTGAGAACTTCTGGGGCATCGTATGGCGCATGGCTCTAACCGCCCTGCTCTCGCTCGTTATTCCTTTCTGCTGGTATTATGCAGCCTATCTGCAAGGCGGCGACGAGTTCCTGCGACTGGTGAAGGAAGAGAATATCGACCGATTCATGGGCAAGATGGCATACGAATCGCACGAGAACCCAGCATGGTATAACCTGCTTACCCTCATCACGGGCTGGTTGCCTTACACCTTATTATTATTGTTCTCGCTCTTCATCCTGCCATGGAAGAAGTTATCGAAGACCCGTTTCCTGGAGAATGCGAAGAAGGCTACTCCGCTGCAGGTATTCACCTGGCTCGCTTTCCTCCTGGTGCTCTTCTTCTACTGCATCCCAAAGAGCAAGCGCAGCGTTTATCTGCTGCCATGCTATCCGTTCATGGCTTATCTCATCGCCGAATATATCGTGTGGATGATGAAGGAGAAAATGGGAGCCTTGAAGGTTTATGCCGGAGTGATTGCTACGATAACCCTGATTCTCAATATCGCCCTGCTGGTGGTAAAAAAGGGATGGATGCCTGACAGCATCTTCCACGGCAAGCATGCCGTAGACAATATCGCCATGCTCCATGCGCTCGAAAGCAACGATTTGCTCATCCCATGCAGCATCTTTATGGTTATCACTTTGGAGGGAGTTTACCTAATCTTCCGGTCATTCAAGAAGAAGAATTCAGGCAATATTGTTTCGTATACTCTTGCCACCATCGTTGGACTCTTCCTGATGCTCGACTCCAGTCTGCAGCCACCTGTGCTCAACACGAAGGCCGATAAGCATCTGGCGCCAGTTATCGAGAAGAAGTTTGATACCAGCAAACTCTATTCTTATATGTCGGTAGATATGCTGCATTTCTTCAGCCTCAACTTCTATCTGGGCGATAAGATCCAGCAGTTTGACAAGGTATTGCCACAGGATGGCGTGCTGATGATTCCGGAAGAACACATGCCTGACTTCCTTGAGAAATATGGTAAGGACTATACCTTCCAGAAGGTTTGGGAAGTAAGAAAGACGGTAGAATGGCACAACAAGGTAGGCTTCTACCGGTTTGTGAAGACAAGCGCCAATATCGCACTCAACAAATGATTAGTGATTAATGATTAGATACAAAAATAGCATCGGGATTATAAGTCTCGATGCTATTTTTGTATCTAATCTGTATCTAATCATTATACTCTTTCTTCGATGAAGTATCGTGGGCGGCGCTTCACCTCGGTATAAATCTTGCCGATATAGACGCCCGTGATACCTACACCCGTGGTGATGATGCCTCCGATAAACCACATGGAAACAAGCATGGAGGTCCAACCCTGGATGGTCTTGCCCTGGAAATATTCTACCAAGGCAAAGATTATCATGATGAAAGACACCAAAGTCATCGCCAGTCCCAAGAAGGTGATGAATCTTAAAGGGGCTACGGAGAACGAGGTGATGCCATCTATACTGAAACTCAGCATCTTGGTAAACGGATACTTGCTCTCACCCGCCTCACGAGCCTTGCGGTCGTAATAGACGAATCCCTCTCGGAAGCCCAACTGGCGTACGATGGCTCTGAGGAAAAGATTGCGCTCTGGATACTGCATCAGAGCCGCAAGGGTGCGGTTGGTCATCATACGGAAATCGGCATGATTGTAAACCGTCTCCTTATCCACACTCTGCATCAGCTTATAAAAAGCCTGGGCGGTAAAGCGCTTGAAGAAGGTATCGGTCTTGCGCTCCTTGCGCACACCATAGATGATATCCTTGCCTTCCTGCACCTGGCGCACCATATCGATGATTACATTCTCATCGTCCTGCAGGTCGGCATCGATACTTACCATCGCATCACAATGGTCTACCGCAGCTTCCATACCTGCCCAGAGCGCATTCTGATGGCCTCGATTATGCGACAGTTTGATGCCATGCACATACCCATGTTCTTTGGCAGCATCCGAAATCATCTGCCAAGTATGGTCACGACTGCCATCGTCGACAAGCAGCAGTTCTGTGTCGGCATCAGTCTCTTTCTTAATCTTTCTGATCAATGCCCCCAGCACTTCTAAGGTCTTAGGCAGCACTTCTTCCTCGTTATAACAAGGGATAACTATCAATATCTTCATCACTTCTCTTGTTTTCTTCGTTAGCATAGAGATACTGTCGAGTAAGTGGAGGGAGTTTCACCCTCCCTTCTCTCGGAACCGTGCTTGAC
>JAJXAL010000136.1:0-7789 GCA_021628325.1 Segatella copri
TAACCAGTAAACTTTCCTCATTCTTCTCTCAAACACTTTTTATATGCACTTTCAAGAGCAGAAACCCTCCAAATTTATTTAACAAGTTAGGGCGCATCCAATCCGGATGCGCCCTTTTTCTTTGTCGTCATATTTCTTTCATTCAACACTCAACATTCAACATTCAACACTCAACTATCCCAATACAACATTGGCAGGAACGCCGAGGTTGTGGTATATGTTTCTTGCAACATCAAAATTAATTGCACGACGTCCATGGAGAATATCACTTAATGCGGTTGTTGACACGCCTATAGCTTTTGCAGCCTCCTTTTGCTTGTAGCCTTTTTGGCGAAAAGCAACTTTGATGGCAGCTATGAGTGAAGGCTTAACTCGCCATGGATGGGGATCAACTTCGCATTCCCAATCGTAAGCAGCTTCGCTGAGGACCTTTAATTCTTCCTTTTCTACTTCGCTGAGAAAGTCCATGCCGCCCAATTGGGTGCCCTTTGCAAGCAGAGCCTCCATTCGCTCTTCAATTTCATTATATGTTTTTTCGTCTTTAATAGTCATAGTTATATATTTTTGATATCCTTAATCTTGTCATATTCAGCATGAGTTCCAACAAATCTAATATGTAGAAATCCTTGAAAGAACACAACGATAGTTACAAGCCTAAATTTATTGCCTGATATGTTGAAGACATATCTGTCATTCCCGACATAATCTGCCGAAGGAAATGCTTGCTTTAATTCTGCATGGCTTTTCCATTCTGTCTTTTCAACAAACTCTGCCCAGCGCATAAGCGGATCTGCTGCATCAGGATGTTTCCTTGCAAAATCTTTCAGCAATTTGAACTTTAATATCTTCATAATCGTTTATTTTTGCTGCAAAAATAGCGAAAAGTTCTCGATACAGAGAACTTTTCGCAAGAAAAGAAATAAATGTTTGCAATATTTAACTTATTGTATTATGCCGTTAGGCGTTATAATGACTGTTACTCACCCAAATACCAGTTGTCTTCCATATCTGGTTTTTCATCGTCAATGCCTCCTTGACCCATAGTAGATGCTGCAAGGAGGGTGCAAGAGGTGATATTTACCACCTGCATCTCTGGCTTTGTATATTCTTTCTTTTTCATATCCTTTTGATTTTAAAATTCTTTACTTAACCATGATTTTATAAGTCTTGCTGCCACGCTTCACGATGTTCAGACCCTTCTGCAGACCATTGGTACGACGACCATTCGCATCATAGTATTCTGCATTGGCATCGTTGCTGATAGCGTTGAGGTTGTCAATGGCAGTAGTGCCATCACCCTTTCCGATGCTCAGCATGGCTGCTCTTGCCAGATATTCATAGGCAGGATGGATGTATGCACGCATCGGTTTGATGCCCACGCCCTTGCCATCATCCAAGGAAGAGACACGCCAGAACTTATTCTTACCAATGATGTAGTCGTTTTTGTCAAGACCCTTATTGTCTTTGCCGCCAATCTTGGTGAATGAACCTACGAGGTTGACATCTGAGGCAGTTTCTGCTTCTGGCTTAGTAACGTTTGTTCCAGCTACTGGCTCTTTAACGATGCCTGCATTTTGTACAGAAATGCTGAGTGTCTGCTCGTTCTCATTCATCTTGAAGAGCACCGGAGTGCCGGCAGGGATTTCGCCCTCTTCGCAACTCTCAAGGGTGATGCATTCATTATCATTGTCAATACCTGTAAGACTATAGAACTTACATTCTTTTACCTGGCTCTGGTCAATGGCGAAAGGCAAGCAGAGCGTTCCCCATGTAGAACGTTCAGGGATATCTCGGCTGTAAGATGCCTTCTTGGCTGCGAACTGGTCATAAGCCACGAAATCCTTGCCATCGTCAAGAACAAGATTCTCCGTAGCAAGAGTTTCTCCCGTTGCACCTATCTTTTTCTCACCATTCTTACCTACCAGCTTGGTGAAGTAGCCAGTCTTATAGTTGGCGTATTTGTTATCGTCCTTGTCTTTGTCTGTGTTACTGATATAATCTATAAAACCTTTGAGATTCTTGCAACCTTGGAACATACCATCACCATAAAAAACCTGGTCCGTAAAAAACTTATCGCTGGCGAAGATAGTTTGGAGAGTTGAGCAACCAGAGAACATAGAGGACATATCCTTCACGCGCTCTGTATTGAAATTAGAGAGGTCGAGCAAAGAGAGTTTTCGACATTCTTGAAACATGTCTTCCATATTCTTCACATTCGCTGTATTGAACTTTGAGAGATCGAGCGAAGAGAGAGCTGAGCAGCTCTCGAACATAATGCTCATATCTTCCACATTCTGAGTATTGAAGTTAGAGACGTCGAGCGAGGTAAGCGCAAAGCAACCCGAGAACATAGAGCACATGTTTGTTACTTTCTCTGTATTCAGATTCTCAATACCTTCAATTTCGGTCAGATAAAAGCAATCTGCGAACCACAAACAACAGCTCGTTGGTCTTGCATTGGCAAACGATGCATCGAAGACCACCTTCTTGATATTTGCTCTTTGGGCATTCCACCCCGGATTGTTAGATTTCACATTAAGGTCATAAGCTTCTGCAGGCTTTACTCCCTTGTAGCGGAATGTAAGAGTTCCAGTAGCATTGTCAAACTCAGCATAAGCACATCCAGGAGTAAAATAACCATCCGTGCCGCAGTTGGCATATTTGTGGTCGGTCTTACTATCGCTATAACCTTTGAGGTTTTTGCAACCATAGAACATACCAGTACTATTCGTTACCTGGCCCGTTTTAAAATTATCGCTAACGTAGATAGTTGTGAGAGCTGAGCATGCACGGAACATGCTGGCCATATACCGCACCTTCTTTGTATTGAAATTAGAGAGGTCGAGCGAAGAGAGAGCGGAGCAGCCCTCGAACAGGTTTCCCATACTCTCCACCTTCTCTGTATTGAAATTAGAGAGGGTGAGCGAAGAGAGAGCGGAGCAATAAAAGAACATATTGCCCATATACATCACATTCGCTGTATTGAAATTAGAAAGATCGAGCGAAGAGAGAGCGGAGCAGCCCCAGAACATGTTGTTCATTTGCTTCACCTCCTTTGTATTGAAATTAGAGAGGTCGAGCGAAGAGAGTTCTAGACAGTCCTCAAACATGCTTGACATATCCGTCACCTTCTCTGTATTGAACTTAGAGAGGTCGAGCGAAGAGAGTTTTTGACAACCATAGAACATACGGCTCATATTCGTCACATTCGCTGTATTGAACTTAGAAAGATCGAGCGAAGAGAGTTTTTGACAGCCGCTAAACATATTTGACATATTCTTCACATTCGCTGTATTCAAATATTCAAGACCTGTAATAGTTTCCAATGTACTGCAGCCAGCAAAGAAATGTTCCAACGATGTAGGTGCGTATGTTTTGAAACTCTCATCGAAAACGATATTCTTGATATTTTTAGTTTCTATATCGTACATATCTTTCACCATCGGTTTGTCATTCACTATAACTAAACGTCTTAAATCAATACTTTCTAAATTATCAGAAGTGAATTTTTTGAAAGTCAATGTAGTGTTCGTAGCATCCAACTCTGCTACATAATCAGAAATAGTGGTTGCCGTGTTCAGATCGTATATGAATGCGCGGTCAGCACCTTTATTACCATCACCAACAAAATCGAATATATTGTATGATAATGTCAAAGTATATTCACCCTTGTTTAACTTGTTTAAAATGCTTTTATACACTTTTTGCTCTGTTCCCCAAATTTCATCAAGCCGTTTTCCATTTAAAGTAATAAAGACATAGTTAGAGTTCTTTGCCGAAATTAGATATTTAAATGAAAATAATATAGGCTTTTCTACATTGAATTTGACTATAATTTCAGATGTACTGTGCCCCTTCCCATAATTATTTGACATCAGTCCCTTGCTTTCTGCTGTAAAATAGGAAGAGACATTAGACATTCCATCTGCGTTCAAGTCCAACATCTTCCAAGGATAAATGTCATTGTCAGTAATGGTAACATCGGTTATACCCTCCAAATTGAACAAAGCATAGCGAGAATCCTTATAGGGACAGACAGTACAATTGCCTTCACGGTCGAATGTATGACCTTTTGCTGGAATCACGAGGCTGGCAGCATCCGTAATCTCTTTAGTTGTGGCTTCATCGCTGAAGAGTTTGTTGCATACACTGCACTGCCAGTATTCTATGTTACCAGCCTCTGTACATGTAGCATCTTTCAGTTCATGATGAGTGAGTGTATGTGGTTTAAGCACATCATCCTTATATACCTTCACAATAGAATTGCAAAGAGAGCATTTGTGTGTGGTATAGCCGTGCTCTGTGCAAGTTGGTTCTACGGTTTCCATTACTTCACCAAGGGCATCCGAGCCATCGGTATTCTTGTGAGAACAGGTTTGGAGTTTGAGTTTAAACTCGCCTACCTGCAATGTGCGTCCACTATGAATAGCCGAGATTTCCCATTTAAAATATTGATAAGAGGTAGAACATTTGCAGGTGAATTCATACGAAGCATAGTTCTTATCCTTGAGCACCTTGTCCTCGCTTACCTCATCGATAAGCTCCCAAGCGTCATTGCTGCCTGTATTGTTACCATAGAGCTTCCATGACTTCGGATTGCGGCCTCCAAAAGTTTCATTATCATTACCCGTAGTGATGGTGTAGCCCACAGGAACTCCTGCCTTGCTGGCTTCGAAGATGACATAGGCGCTGCCATAGAAAGAGCAGCACCACTTGCTGGAATTACCTTCTGTCTTTTTGCCATCAAAGAGTTTCTTGAAATTTTCTGCTTCAGACATCCCCTCAGGGTTACCCTTTAAGGCTGTGAGCGTTACAGACGTGTCGTAATCTGTCTGCGCCACCATATTGGCAGGCAGAAGCAACAACATCAACAACATCAATGGGAACAGGGCAAATCTACAGAACTTTGCCCCCCCCATAGTTCATACGGTCGACATGCGACTCATTGAATTGATTGGTAAATTTTTTCATAATTTAATTTTATATTTGTTATTTATATTTGTCTGCTTATTGCCGAAACTCACTCCAGGAAATACAGGAGGTTTAACGACATGATGAATATCGATACCAGAAATAGAAAGATATAAAACTGTTCCTGTTTGAAGAAATCACGAAAGGTGATGCGAGCCTTCCGATGTTCCTCAAGATACATCCTGTACTTATGTATCATGACATATACGAAGATGATACCTAACATGAGTGCAAACACCCCGATGATGATCAGGGCTAATTCTATCCTTGGCATGGTTTCTAATATTTCTTTCATGGTGCAAATATAGTGTTTTTTTTTCAAAAAAGGTGTCGCATTCCTATGTATAGGTGTCGCATTCCTATGAAAAAGGTGTCGCATTCCTATGAATGCGACACCCTTTTTAACGTATTTTTTCATTTCGCGATGCGTTTTCCTGTTATTTATCGAAAAATGGTTAATCCTGCTTTTTATCCTCCGAGGCTACATTTTCAGCCATTTTCTCCCGCCATTCGGCAGGAGTACAGCCTTCTTTTAATTTGAAAATGCGATACAGATAGGTGCGGGCAGAGAAGCCACACTCGGCTGAAATGATGTCAGTCTCCGAGAAGTTTCGGGACCGCTCCGCCTTAGGAATATCCAACGAATGCGACAGGGTAACCATATTCAATATGGTACCCCCACGTGCGGCGCGCCAGTCTTCTTCTGCTTCTTTCACTTCTCTTTTCGGAGTCTTTCAGAAAGCATCGGGTGTAAAGTCTTTTCCTTGTCAGTATATTCAAGTAACTTGCGAAACTTTAGTCACCATATAATCAAGGGTCTATACGCCACCTTTTCATCGTGACATATAGACCCTTGTCGTTTTCTAAATTCTTTAGCACTCCGTTATTTTCCACAAGTCATTACCTTTATAGATGATGGCTATCTTGTGGATAGGCTTTCCATTCATCAGCTGTGGCAATCTTGTGTCTTGCGCATATTGCTCCAACTGAGTCCTTGCTTCTTCCAAGGCCTTGTTTCCTTCTTCATCGGTATCGCCCGTTTTCAGATATTTCAACTCCAAGAGGTAGGCATGGGCAACCTCTGGAAAACGGGTGAGGTCCGGAATCATCGTCAAGTCGCAATAACCACCATTCAACTCCATTTCCTGGATGATATAGTAATAACCACTATGGTTGAGATAAGCGGCGATGAAACCTTGCAGATTGCGCTCTGCCTGGATGCTGGAGTGAATACTTGTGCAGTTTCGATAACCTTCGGCGATGTATTCGATGGCTGGCTTGATGTTACCATCCAGAGCCATTACATCGTATCGGTCGGCAAGATGATTATTGTTGATTTTGGCATCCCTGTTGTATTCATCCAACACATAGCCGTAATATTGGCGGCGTACATTCTCGTTAGGGATTCCCAACTTTACTCTTCTGCCACGCTTGCCAATGATGGTCAGCATGCCGTAATAGTAGAGCAGACTTGGGAACAGGTCAGGGTCAACCAAGTCTTCAGCAGGGAAACTTTCTCTCAGCTCCGCCCAGATGTAACCTTGGTTGATGATTTCTTTCAGCACGCTCTTGCGGTCGCCCTGCAGCTTGTCCAGGAAGATGATCTTCTTCATCTTGGCATAATCAGTCATGGTGTTTGGGTCTACCATCTCGTCCGGCGCTTTGCCAAAACGGATGAAATGGCGGAGATAATAGATAACCATATCCGAATTGAACATCTTGGGGTCTGTAACCAGACTGTCCTTCGCGAAGCAATAGTTGTCATACCAAGGCTTCATGTCGGTAATCAGCTGGTCGGTCGGAACCTTGATGAGTCCTACTTCTCTGTAGTATTCTATCATTTCCCGTACCTCGTTCTCGCTGAATCCCAGCATCATGTTGAACATGGGGTCCATGGAGAGATTGGTGCCGATGTTATAGCCACTGTTGAGGTCGTTCACGGTGACAGGACTTACTCCCATCATCATGATGCGTTGGAACATTCCCTTGAATAGCTTGAAGAAGTCACGGTAGAAGCCCTGTGCATGAGTCAAGGCGTGATACACAGCTTCTCCTTCCTCACTCAGGATGTTGTTGGTGAAGTTGTCATACGCGTCGATGATAAGGTAAAGTTGCGTACCTTTGCTTTTGGAATAAGTATTCAGTGCATTTAGCTTATAGGAGGCACCGGAAAAGCCAAGGTATTCCTCCATGTTGAAATCTTCATCATAATAGGCAGCATACTTTTTGATGAAGCCATCCAATACGCTGTTACAATATATATTGAAGTTTTCCTCCAAGCTACCTTGTCCTGCTGCAGCTCTAGAGAAGTCGAAATATAAAACTTGGTATTTGCCAAGTCCTTCGGTTGGGTGCGACTCAATCCAAGTATCCTTGAATGTGGTATGGAACGAGTCTTTCTTCTCGATGTCGTAGTAGGCTTGAAGCATCGTAAGGAAGACACTCTTTCCAAAACGGCGTGGTCGGATGAGATAGAGAAAGTCTCCAGCTTCCTCCATCTTAGGTATAAACATTGTCTTGTCAGCACAGTATCTGTTCTGACTCTTAATCCAGGTATAATCGGCAACGCCGTATGGTAATCTCTTGTAATCCATATCTTCTTCGTTTTATCGAGTACAACCAATTCAATTGCAAAGATAGTGGAAATAATCGGGAATAGCAAGACTTTTCTCAAAAACTTCCTTAAATGATGTTTTTTCGTCCAGGAAATTTAAATATCCACAAAGCTGATATATGCAAAAGGGTCTATACGCCACCTTTTCATCGTGGCATATAGACCCTTGTCGCTTCCCGTGAGGCGCAATGTGTACCAAACCTG
>JAJXAL010000245.1:0-1478 GCA_021628325.1 Segatella copri
GCTCTGCAAAAAGGACGGAAGTATCTTCTACGAAATGGATATCCAAAGACGTGCCTTCAACATCCCGCTCGACTTTCAGCTGGAAGGATTGGTCCTGGAAATCAATATCACCAACTGTGATGGTACAAAATTCAAGAAGAAACACCAATATCATCCCTTAAAGTATCGTAACGGAAAAGGGGGACTTAGACAACTCAGAATCCACAAAAATCTGGTTAGAAGGGGAACTACAAAAAATCAGATAGAACCTGATGAAGATGGTCTCCCTGAACTTAGACCCATGATTGACTTTCACTTCTTAAGATAACCATCCCATGACATACGACAAATTCAAGCAATTGGCTGAGCATCCACAGCATCGGGATGTTCCTGCCATCTTCAAGCTCGAAGTTTTAGAAACAGAAGAGCTGGAGGAGAAAAAGCGTTCACATTATCCGAAATACAAGGTGAACACCTATTGTCCGCAAGCCTTCACCACAACCTTGGAGAAGGCAGAGAAAAAGCAGAAAGAAGAGGAGGAGAAAGACAGGATCTTCCGCCAGGCTCACGATTGCTGCTTCAGCAACAAGGAACAGATAGAGAAGTCTGAAAAGTGCGGCTGTTTCTTCTGCGGCGAAATCTTCTCGCCATCCGAAATCACGGATTACCTCCCTGATGAGCCGCCTACAGCTGAATGTCCCTTCTGTTATACCGACTCCGTAATAGGTGATGCCTCCGGCTTCCCTATCACCAAGGATTTCTTGAAGAAAATGAAGAAGAAATATTTCTAGGGCGATTTTTCAACGTTTTCATCTACATTCTCCCCTATCTCATAGGGGCAGTATCAGTTTCCAAAACGGACATTAAAAATGCGATAGCACCGCCCTAACTACCTGTTTTTATACAGTTAGAGGGGTGCTATCGCTAAAATTCGAGACCATTTACCGCATAGAGCGGTACGTTTGTAACCCAATCTTCCTGCTGATAATCATTCATGGAGATGCGATAGGCCTTCTTTGACTGGTTGTCTGCAACAAACTGGCGCAGGCTCTTTGCCTTGACATTCGTCTCGGCTTTCACCTCCAGCGGAACAATCTCATCCTCCTCATCCTGGAGCAGAAAATCAATCTCCTGAGTACTGTTGGTCTTGGCATAATAATACGGTTCATACCTGAGAACGAGCTGCTGCAAAACATACTGTTCCGTCAACGCCCCTTTAAACTCGGTAAAAATACTGTTGCCGTCCACTACTGTCGTTGCCTTGAGATTAGACATCGCACCTAGAAGCCCGACATCCAGGACGAAAATCTTGAAGACCGCCCGGTCTTCATAACTGACAAGTGGCAGTCGAGAAAAGGGACAGTATCAGTTTTGGAAACGGACATTAAAATACCGTTTACCGCAAAAATACAAAATAAAGTACAGCAAAAATACAAAGTAAAACACCGTTAAAACACAAAATAAAATACCACAAAAATACAAAATTATTTGTAGATTCC
>JAJXAL010000246.1:0-1465 GCA_021628325.1 Segatella copri
GTAATGATTAAAAAATAACTTGGTACATTTTTGTGTCCTCTCTATAAAGTAACACATTGTTAAAGGATAGAGTTCCAAACTCTTCCTTTACCTCAAATTTACTATAATTTTTCTTTATCATAATTTCTTTATAACTTATTGATTATTAACTATTTACATTCTTTAATCTGCCAGAAAATTTGTATCTTTACAACTGATTACCAGGCAGTTATAATGAATACAAAAATTCTAGCAGAAGTCTTTTCAGAGACCGACTTGACATACATCCAACAATTAGATGAGCGCCAGCATCGGCTATATTGTGCTACAAGAGCTATCAGCATAGGCAAACATGGCGTGGCAGCCGTGTGTGCCTCTATTCACATATCAAAGAACACCATCTATAGAGGCATTCGCGAGTTAAACGGAAAGACCATTCTTTCTTCGGAAACAGTCCGTATTGCAGGTGGTGGTCGCAAAGCCATCTTAGACGAGCATCCAGAATACTTGGTTCTGTTCGATGAGATTGTTCAAAAACACATGGCGGGTCTTCCACAGGATGACTCCGTAAGATGGCTTGACATCTCTATTGCTCAAATCGTACAAATATTCAAAGAGCACGGCATCAGCATATCTCCTTATATTGCTCGTAAAATGGTAAAACTCAGAGGTTTCAAGAAACGTTCCTTTCACAAGACAAAGACCTTGAAGGAAGTCAAGAACCGAGACGCTCAGTTCAAACTTCTGGAAGCTACCTGGATATCTTGTGTACGCCTTGGAATACCAGTTCTCAGTATTGATACCAAGAAAAAGGAAATGCTCGGCAACTTTAAACGTGCAGGAAAGACTTTCAGTTGTCAGGAGTTAGCAGCTCTTGACCATGACTTCGTGTCTTTTTCCAATGGAACTATCATTCCGCATGGAATCTATGATGTTGAGAGGAACGTCGGCTATCTCACCATAGGAAACAGCCATGACACTGCTGAGTTTGTGTGTGACAACATCGCACGCACTTGGAAGGATTACCTGCAATGGGAATATCCCAAGGCAACCTCCATCTGCATCTTATGCGATGGAGGAGGATCCAACTCTGCCTCACATCATATCTTCAAGCAGGAGCTTTTAAAGTTAGCCACATCTCTTGAATTGGATATTATCATTGTACATTATCCACCATACTGTTCAAAGTATAATCCAATAGAACACAGGCTGTTTGCACATATAACAAGATCCTGGAGTGGAGTACCATTGCTGTCTGCAGAATATGCTTGCAAGAAAGCGAATGAAACTATGACATCCAAGGGATTGGTTGTTGTTGCCTCCATCAACTCTAAGGAATATCAAACTCAAAGAACGCTTGACGAATCATATGTATCCGAAAGACAAAAGCGAATCATATTTGATGAACAATTGCCTAAGTGGAACTATGTCGTTAGGTGCAAATCTGCTTAGCATTTTTGTACCAAGTTATTTTTTAACTGTTACT
>JAJXAL010000247.1:0-1464 GCA_021628325.1 Segatella copri
GAGCGATGGCGACGATAGGAGGCAGTAACGACCATGCGGTCCCAATCATGTTGTAATCCATTTTATTGTTTTTGGGTTAGAAATATTTTGATGGGCAAAGATAGTTTTTTTTGGTAATATATGCAAGCTTTTGGGCTGAAAAAATGGTGCTTATGGGTTGATATGGGCTGTTTTAGCATATTTTATCATTATAAAGTGTCGTTTTTCTATATTTTTATTGTATCTTTGAAAACTCAAATTGCAACTCAATCTGAGATAGAATGGAAACTCAATTTTAACAACTTAATAATGGAGGACTAATTATGAACATCAATTCTGGTATTAAGCAAGCCGTGATTTTAACCATCGGCATCATCATGCTTGGATTTTGTATCAAGTCGGGACTTGAAAGTGTGATTAGTAAAGACCGAAAGGTTGTAGTGAAAGGTCTTGCCGAAAAGGAGGTGGAGGCTGATAAGGTGACGTGGCCTATCGTTTCCAAGGAAATAGGCAATGACCTGCCTGAACTCTATCAAAAAATCAATGCCACCACGAGAACCATCAGAAACTTCCTGGTGGAGAATGGTGTTAAGGCTAATGAAATCAATGTGAATGCGCCAGTGGTCATCGACCTCAATGCTGAACGATATGGCGAAAACCGCCAAGGGTATCGTTATAACATTACTTCCATCATCACGGTTACATCGAAGAATGTGAAACTGGTCCGCAGTATCATTGCCCGTCAGGGTGATCTGCTTCAGAAGGGGGTTGCCATTGTGGATGGTGGTTACGAGAATCCGGTGAAGTATGAGTATGTTGCCTTCCGTCAGATGAAACCTAAGATGATGCAGGAGGCGATAGAGAATGCTGAGCAGACTGCTACCCAGTTTGCAGAGAACAGCAAGAGTAAGATCGACAAGATTATGAATGCCGACCAGGGCCAGTTCTCTATTGAAGACCGCGATTCCAATACCCCATATATTAAAAAGGTAAGGGTTGTTACTACCGTTACTTATTCTTTGAAGGATTAGGAGTAGTGATTAGTGAGTAATGATTATTTATTAGTGATTAATTGTAATAAGAGGGTGGGTTATAGCCTAATGGCATACCCTCTCAAATTAAAACAACGAAAAACGATGAAGAAAATCATATTAGCAGCTATTTTATTTCTACCATTTCTTGTTTCTTGTTCTCAGAACAGGAAAGCACCTGCAGTTTCTCCTCAAACGACTGTAGGGAAGTCTGAGAAAACTGAAACTGCCAAGGTGCAATATCTTACCACATCTGATTTCAGAAAAAAGATTATGGATTACGAGGCTCATCCGGATGAATGGGTATTCGCCGGTTCCCGTCCTGCCGTCATCGATTTCTATACCACCTGGTGTGGTCCTTGCAAGATGATGGCTCCCGTAGTGGAATCTCTCGCCGAGAAATATGCCGGCAAGATAGATTTCTATAAGGTGGATATCGACCAGGAACCCGAAC
>JAJXAL010000020.1:0-40952 GCA_021628325.1 Segatella copri
CTGGGTGATTATGTGGTTAATGTCGCCGAGGCTCGCATGGGAGTCAGAACATCTGTGGCTGTATAATACAGAATATTATTGATAGAAAGAAAATAAAAGTAATAAAAGCAAACGGGGAAGCATCAATGGGCGCTTCTCCGTTTGCTTTTGTTGTTTATGTATTCTGAATGTATTTACTTTTCCAATATTTCCTTCAGTTCCTTCATACCATCTGAAGCCCCTTTCATGATGTGCTCTATCTTGTAATATCCATTGGTGTTTACAGCACCCGGGTCTATCAGATAGATAGGAATGTGAGGCTTGGTATATGAAATCAGACCTGCAGCAGGATAAACGTTGAGTGAGGTTCCTATAATGACGAAGATATCGGCTTGCTGTACAGCTTCGGCTGCCGGCTCAATCATAGGAACGCTTTCGCCGAAGAAAACGATAAATGGGCGCAACAGGCTTCCGTCTCCAGCTTCGGTTCCCGGCTTTACCTCGCAATCATCCTCGGGTAGTTCCTTGATGTAGCGATAGTCGTAAGGGTCGCGTGACGAGCAAACCTTTGACAGTTCGCCATGCAGATGGATTACATTCTTGGAACCTGCCTTCTCATGCAGATTATCTACATTCTGGGTGATTACCGTCACATCGAAGTCTTTTTCCAGTTCCTTGATAAGTTTATGCCCCTCGTTAGGTTGCGCAGCATAGAGTTTATTGCGCAACATATTGTAGAAGTTTGTTACTAGGGTAGGGTCAGCTTCCCATCCCTCATGGGTAGCTATCTGTTCTACAGGATAGTTTTCCCATAATCCATCATTGCCACGGAAAGTTTTGAAACCACTCTCCACAGACATGCCTGCACCGGTTAAAAATACGAGTTTCTTCATCTTATCACGTTTTAATTATTCATATTTTCTTAATCTTTATATTAAGAATGCACAAATTTAGCAATTTTTCTGCAAATAACATCGTTTTAAGCGAGAAAAATGTTATCTTTGCACTCGTTTTAAGGACAAAAAGTACATTTTAAGATTATTAATACATTTTTATAAATAGATTTTATGGATAAAGTAAGTTATGCTTTGGGCATCGGCATCGGTCGCCAGTTGGCTTCAATGGGTGCAGAGAGTTTGAATATTGATGATTTTGCACAGGCCGTAAAGGATGCCATCGCAGGTAAGCTTCAACTCGGTGAGCAGGAGGCTCAGGAGTTGGTACAGAACTTCTTTGCAGAGCAGGAGGCTAAGGCTCAGGCTGCTGCTGCCGAGAAGGGCAAGGTTGCTAAAGAAGCTGGTGAGAAGTTCCTCGCCGAGAACGGCAAGAAGGATGGTATCATCACTACTAAGAGCGGTTTGCAGTATCAGGTTTTGCGCGAGGGTAATGGCAAGGCTCCTAAGGCTACCGATCAGGTTGAGTGCCACTATGAGGGAACGCTTATCGACGGTACTAAGTTTGACAGTTCTTACGACCGTGGTCAGACTGCTACCTTCCCATTGAACCAGGTTATCGCTGGTTGGACAGAGGGTCTTCAGCTCATGACCGAGGGTGCCAAGTTCCGTTTCTTCATCCCTTATCAGTTGGGTTATGGTGAGCGTGGTGCAGGTGCATCTATCCCTCCATTCTCAGCCTTGATTTTCGATGTTGAGCTCGTTGCCGTTAAGTAATCTGTTAGTAGATATATTTAAATGAAGTAAAGGCAATCCTGGAATATAATAGATAAAAATAAAGTTTTAAAATATAAATAAGGAAATGAAAAAGTTATTTTTCGGAGCCCTCGTGGCTTGTGCTGCTGCTACATTCGTAGGTTGTGGCAATTCTACTCCTAAGGCAGATCTCAAGACGGATGTAGATACAATGAGCTATGCTATGGGTATGTCTCAGACTCAGGGTCTGAAGGAGTTTATGGTAGAGCGCATGGGCGTTGATACTGCTTACATGGATGATTTCATCAAGGGTCTTAACGATGGTGCCAACGCTGGTGACGACAAGAAGAAGGCTGCTTACTACGCAGGTATTCAGATTGGTCAGCAGATCTCTAACCAGATGGTTAAGGGTATCAACCATGAGGTATTCGGTGAGGATTCTACAAAGTCTATCTCTCTGAAGAACTTCATGGCTGGTTTCATCACAGGTACTACTGGCAAGAAGGGCTTGATGACTGTTGAGCAGGCTGCTCAGATAGCTCAGGCTAAGATGATGGCTATCAAGGCTAAGAACATGGAGAAGGAATATGGTCCTAACAAGGTTGCTGGTGAGAAGTTCCTCGCTGCCAACAAGAAGAAGCCAGGAGTTGTTACTCTGCCTTCAGGTGTTCAGTACAAGGTAATCAAGGAGGGTAACGGCCCTATGCCAAAGGATACTTCTATGGTTAAGGTTAACTACGAGGGTAAGACAATCGACGGCAAGGTATTCGATTCTTCTTTCAAGCGTGGTCAGGCTGTAGATCTCCGTGCTAACCAGGTTATCAAGGGTTGGACTGAGGCTTTGGTTCACATGCCAGCAGGTTCTGTTTGGGAGGTTTACATTCCTCAGCAGTTGGCTTACGGTGAGCGCGAGCAGGGTCAGATCAAGCCATTCTCTGTATTGATCTTCAAGATTGAGTTGATTTCAGTAGGTGGCAAGTAATTTTTGTGGGAACTCATTTTTTTATAGAGGACTTATAAATGAAGAAAATATTAATGACAGCACTCGTCCTCGTGGCGGGTGCTTCTTTGTTTACAGCTAGTGCTGCAAGCAAGAAGAAGGTTAAGAAGGCGGCTACTCTTGTTGAGTTGAAATCATCAGCCGATTCTTTGAGTTATGTAGCTGGTATGAATGCCACTCGTGGTCTGATTCCTTATATCCAGCAGAGTTTTCAGGTAGATACTGCCTATATGGAGAATTTCCTTCGTGGTTACAAGGATGCGCTTGCCATGGGTATCAATCCTAAGACCATAGCTTATTCTGCAGGTATGGAGGTTGCCAAACTGGTAGAGAAGCGTGTATATCCTGGCACAAAGGAAGAGTTGAAGAGCACAGGCGATTCTATCAGCCATGCTATGTTCCAGAATGGTTTTATCGCAGCTTTGGCTAATGATACAACATTCTTTACTACTAAGGCTGCTGCCGATTTCCAGAAGGAAGCTTTGGCTGGTGCCGGCGAGAAGTTCCTTGCCGCTAATGCCAAGAAACCTGGTGTAAAGGTGTTGCCTAGCGGTTTGCAGTATAAGGTGATTACCGAAGGTCATGGCGAGGTGCCTAAGGCTAGCGATGAGGTAGAAGTTATCTACGAGGGTCGTCTGATTGATGGTACCGTTTTTGATGCTACATCCAAGCATGGTGGCAGCAAGACTGACAAGTTCCGTGCCAATGGCTTGATCAAGGGTTGGACCGAGGCGCTTACTCTGATGCCTGTGGGCAGTAAGTGGCAGGTTTACATTCCTTACGAGTTGGCTTACGGCGAGCGTCAGGCTGGTCAGATTCCTCCATACTCTACTTTGGTGTTCGACCTAGAGCTTGTCAGCATCGTAAAGCCTGAGGTTAAGGCTGAGCCTGCTGGCGAGTTGAAGGAAGATGTAGCCGTAGGAGCAGAGAAGAAGGTGGCTAAGGCTTCTGCCAAGTCAAACGGCAAGAAAGCTGCTTCCAGAAAGAGAAAGTAATTACGAAATTCATTTCAACAAGTAATTACTACTAAAATATAATAAGGTAAGAGCCAAGGATAGAGTGTTATCTTTGGCTCTTTTTCACGAGGAAGTTCTTTTGGATATCAATACGCAAGATGGGTGGCGTATTGTCGCTTTCTCCTATGGTAGATTCTACTAAAAGTAGTAAAATGCCAAGGTTTTTAACATTTCAATAGTTTTTTGCCATTGAAAAAATGGATATACGGTCAAGGTTTTACCTATATATAAGTTTTAAGTGAGAATCCCACCAAGGGAATACGTTATGTGTTTTTGGTGGATTCTTTTTCGTTTCAAAATTTGCTGATTTTCAAGGATATAACTTGTAGATAATCTGCATGATCTAACGATGCGCATCATTAGACCTTAATAAAGCGCTTTCTTAAAGTTTATACTTGCGCTTCTATTGAGAACTGGCCTTTATGACAAAAAGTAATTTATAGTAAATATGAGATAAAGGAAGAGTTTAAAACTCTATCCTTTAACTATGTGCTGCTTCATAAAAAGGACACTAAATTGTACCTTGTTATTTTAAACCGTTACATAATAACAAGGATAGGTAGAGACTTTTATTTTTACCTATCCTTGATCTTGTAGCATTTACTTTCGCAAGTTTTTAATTAATAACTCCGCTTACAATTCCGTTTTCTATCATAACAATGGTGCCAGAATCATACGACCACATAATACGTTGCGAGTTTTCTGTAATGGTAAGTGGTTTACCCTTTGCTAATATAACCTCTTTTGGATTCATACCTTTCACTACTTGACCTGAAACGATAGCTTCCCAATGAGACAATTCTACTTTTGAGTCAAGAATTTCATGCATCGTTTGTTGGATAAAGTGATTGCATAAAACAGAAAACTTTTCTATATATTCTTTGTATTGGGGCTTTTTCTCTAAGTTTATTTTGTCAAAAGACATAGTCTTAAAAACCGCTAAGACACCCTTTGGGGCACATTTAACGTCTTTTATGAGAAACTCTATTTTGCCCTTATTCACAGCAATATTAAGTTGAAAAGTATAAACCTTATCAGAGTTTTCGTTTTCAGCAATATTACAACCAACACTTAGCACTAATTTTTGGGGATCACATTTTAGTGTGTTTTCAACTACGTTGCTGGATTTCTCCATAGCCCAGAGAGCTGCACTACCAAAGGTTGTTCGCTCATCAATTTTACATGGCTTGGAACCTTTGCAAATATAACTATTCCCTTCTTTTGTCAACGAGTAGTTATCTTGTGCATGGGTAATAGTAGCAGATAGTATCATCAGCACTGCCAAAATCACAGTTTTCATATATTCAACTCTTAAATTATTAAACAAACAATCTGCCCAATATCCGTCATTGTAACAGATATTAGGCAGACCCTATCTAAAACTTATGCATTTGTTAGAATACAAGACCGATTGTTGCTGCAAAATTGTTCAATTTGTAATTGTATGATTCGTAATCATCTTCATACTTAACAAAATCGGTCAACCCTCCACCATAAGATAGACCTACGTAGAATTTACCCAATTCAACATTGACTCCAGCTTGCCAGCCAAGAGTAAAGAACTTCATATCATCAACGTCAGATGTGATGTTTCCATTAAATGTAAGACCTGCTAAAGGGGCAATCTTGACACTCTCTGTTACAGGCCACTTGTAAGTTACGTTCAAGGGAATTGTTGCAATCACAGCACTTAAATCATCAAAAGCGTAAGTTGCACCAAGACCAGTTTCTACAAACAGAGGAATATCTTTGGCTACAGAGATGCCCTTAGTCCAAGCTAAAGAAACACCACTGACAGATTCTGAACCTTCTGCATTTGAACTAATTGAGTTGTATGATACACCGATGCGGTTGTAACCACTACTTTTTTTGTAAGTAACTGTGTTTGATGTGATGAGCTGGGCAGAAGCACCAAGACTCATGATAGTGGCAATAGCCAATAATAATAACTTTTTCATTGTGTTATAATTTTAGAATTAATATTTATGTTTACTTATTTCGATTCTCATTGCCAACAGCTTTGTTCTGCTTATTATCAACAGATATAGCACGTATGCGGGCACCATTCTGTAAAGGGTCAATCCACTTGGAGTCATCTGTACCCAACTGACCTTCGCCATAATTATGGAATCTCACATACTTAGCAGGATAACCACGCACAGTAACATCTAAGCCTTTGGCCTTCTCATTATTGATAACATAAAAAGTTGCACCAAGAATAATATCTGCACCTGCAAGTTTTGCAGCTTTGAAAGCAGCATTAGCTTTTGCATTCTCAAGCATTGCTGTACTAATCTCAGAAAGAGAAACTCCAGGGAAGATATTAAATGACCATTCTTGACAATCTTTGTTTATCATCTGGAGCTCAGCTACCATTGGACGTACAAAGAACTCTGACATACCCTCTTGGATACGTGTTTGTGCATGCTCAAATTTAGCCTGTGCATGCATTGAGGCAATACTACCTGCTAATAATAAAAGAGTAAACGCAATCTTTTTCATATATGTTTAACATAGCCTATTGACTCCCAAGCATCGGCAATATAAGTTACATGAAAAGTTTTTGACTATAAACGAAAAAGCGCAGGAGTCTGATCTTGTCACTCGTCCTACGTCTTGAGGCTTCTCGCATTGCCCATCCAGTCAAGAACGAGCAACGAACAGAAACCCACGCCGATAGTTGATATAATTATCCCAATATACCAAACTTGTACACCTTATATTATATAAGATGCACAGAATGATATTAGGGGTATTATAAAAACATCCCATGAGCATCTATCGTTGCCTTGTTACGTGACTGAATCATTTTGAAACTTTGCGAGAATTTCAAGACGTCAAGTTACAAAGCGCATGATAAACGCTTCCCATAAATAGTGGCTCTCATTACCTCTGATTTGGCACCCTTGCCTATGCAGTCCCACCTACAATAATGTAATGCGAGAGCATCTAATCGGCGTAGGTATTGCAGTACAAGAAACATTTTTAGTAATGAGTCTCCACTCATAATGTTATATGCAACTGCAAATTTTATGAAAACCGCTTCAAAATTAAATCTAATTTATGAAACCACCAAATAAATTAAGATATTTTTGCTAAAATATAGGTTAAAAAGATGATTTTTGGAAAATATTTCTATTATTTTTCTGATAATATGGTTTTATTCAGTACATTATTTCCATTATTCATATTTTCAAAATTTACACACAAATCAGATTCCGTTGAAAATACAGAAATACATGCTAATGCCATTGCGGGAAGGCTGTTGGAGGTCGTCAAGCGATACCACAACTTTTTCATAGTTATCAGCAATACACTCTAACGGAGCATATTCTTGCTCTATTGTCTGCTCACCAACAAGCATATAGGTGGCTTGTACATAGATGGTTCAATCATTCTTGATGGCGACAAAATCCACCTCTTTTTCCTTTATGTTACTTACATATACATCATAATCCATGACGTAACAGGTCTATAAATATGAGATTCTTCAAAAGATACCCGACTCCAGCGTAGAGATAATTTTTAAAAGACAAATCGTTCATATAGTATTTACAACTTCCCTTAATTGAATATTTTTAGAGTCTTTGCCTCTTGTTTAATCAATGCATCTGAAGAGAAAAGGGCAATCTATTGAAATTTAAAGTGAGAGTCCACCAAGGGATCTCTTGAAAATCATGCTTCTTTTGTTTTTAATTTCTATGCCATAAAAGCGATTTTTTCTGTTAAAATTCGTATAAAAAACAACAAAATGCACGGATATTGCAAAATATTCGTGCATTTTGTTTGCAGTTTCAATAGATTTTATTAATTTTGCTATCTGGTATAGAAAAGTACCTTATAAATAGAATAATATAAAACAAAACGAAATGGAGAAAATAGACAATCTAGACAGAAAGATTCTCGGCATCCTTTCTAAGAATGCCCGTATTCCTTTCAAAGACGTAGCCGCAGAATGTGGCGTGTCTCGTGCTGCCATCCATCAGCGTGTTCAGCACTTGATGGAGGATGGTTTCATCACCGGTAGCGGTTTTGATGTAAACCCTAAAAGCCTGGGTTATTCTACCTGCACTTATGTAGGTTTGAACTTGGAGCGCGGTAATATGTATAAAAAGGTGGTAGAGCGCTTGCAGAACATTCCTGAAATCGTAGAGTGCCACTTTACAACCGGTTCATACACCATGCTGATCAAGCTTTATGCCCGCGACAACGAGCAGCTCATGGATCTGCTCAACAATAAGCTTCAGGCTATCCCTGGTGTGGTTTCTACCGAAACGCTTATCTCTCTTGAGCAGAGCATCAAACGTGAGATTCCTGTACTTCTCGATGAAGATTAATAAGTGTCTCCATACCTGAGTACGATTTTTAGAAGATCTTGAATCATTATTTTTTGAAAGATAAACAAATGGAAACATTTGACTTAGAGTCGCATCTCCAGGATGCATACTCTAGATTTCCCGAAGCGAAGCATCAGCCTGTAATTGGCCTTACTGCCAATTATGAAGGTATCGATGCTACGCTTCGCGACCGTTATTATAAGCAGGTAATAGCGGCTGGCGGTACGCCGGTCATTATTCCTCCTGTTGCCGATGCTCAGGTCATCGTCAATACCCTGGAGCATCTTGATGGATTGATTCTGACGGGTGGCGGCGACCATAATCCGCTGTGGATGGGCGAAGAGCCTTCTCCCCGTCTTCACAACATCAATCAGGAACGTGATGCTGCCGAACTGATGATTACCCGATTGGCTTTCAACCGCCAGATTCCGATGCTTGGCATCTGCCGGGGCATCCAGACCCTCGCTATTGCGCTGGGCGGAAAGGTGTGCCAGGATATCAAGCAGCTGGTAAAGCACAGCCAGGATGCCGACCGTACTGAACCTACCCACATCGTAGAAATCAAGAAAGATTCCACCTTATATAATATATATAATAAGGAGAAGATCTTTGTCAACTCGTTCCACCATCAGGCGGTAAGCGAGCCTGGCAATCATCTGCGCACCATCGCCAAATCTTCTGACCATATTATCGAGGCTGTAGAGAGTAGCGAATATAAGCAGATTCTCGGTGTGCAATGGCATCCGGAATGGCTGGAAGAAGAAGGATTGAAGATTTTCCAATGGCTGGTTAATCAGGCTAACAACTTTTATGCAGCCAAGCAGTTGCATAAGCGCATCCTTACGCTCGATACCCATTGTGATACTCCGATGTTCTTCCCTCAGGGCATCAAGTTTGATCATCGCGATTCCCGCATCCTGGTTGATCTCCATAAGATGACCGATGGTCATCAGGATGCTACCACGATGGTAGCTTACCTGCCACAGCCTCAGATAGGTGAGAGCTTCAGCAGCAAGGTGGCTTTCGATGTAAAGGGACCTGCGCAGTATGCCGACCTCATCTTCGACAAGATAGAAGAGATTGTGAGCAAGAACAGGCAGTATCTCAGCATAGCCCGCACTCCTGCCGATCTTTATAGCGATAAGCGGAATGGCAGAAAGAGCATCATGCTCGGCATCGAGAACGGTCTCGCCCTGGAGCACGATATCAGTAACGTGAAGCATTTCGCCCAGCGCGGCATCGTTTATATCACGCTCTGCCATAATGGTGATAATGATATCTGCGATAGTGCCCGCGGCTGCAATACCCATAATGGTGTGAGCAGTTTTGGCGAGAAGGTGATTCATGAGATGAACCGTCTGGGCATCATGGTAGATTTGAGTCATGGTGGCGAGAAGAGTTTCTACGATGCACTTGATATCAGCCAGACTCCTATTGTCTGCAGCCATAGCAGCAGCCGTGCGCTCTGCGATGTGCCTCGCAATCTGACCGATGACCAGATGCGTGCCCTCGCAGCAAAGGGTGGTGTGGCTCATACCACGCTCTATCACGGATTCCTGCGTAAAGAGGGTGAAGCCGACATCATGGACGCTATCGCCCATCTTGAGCATGCCATCGATGTGATGGGTATCGACCACGTAGGTCTGGGTACCGACTTTGATGGAGACGGCGGCATCAGAGGTCTCGCCGACTCTTCTGAACTCATCAATTTCACCCTCCAGCTGTTGCGCCGCAAATATAGCGAGCAGGATATTGTCAAGATTTGGGGAGGCAACTGGCTCAGAGTGATGACGCAGGTGCAGAACTTTAAACATTAATGTTATGACGAAGAAAATGAAGATAATTTTAGGCTTGGTAGTTGCTGCCGGAGTGGTAGCTGGAGCTATTAGCTATAAGAATGCGAACAGTTCGAGTTCGCCTGAGGTTCAGGAGGTAGAGGAAGCAGAGAAGCTGAATCCTGTAGGTCCTGCCTTTAATGCTGATTCGGCGTTGGCTTATTGTGCCGCACAATGCGATTTCGGTCCTCGCGTCATGAACAGCGAGGCGCACGACAAGTGTGGCGAATGGATTGTGAGCAAGTT
This sequence comes from Segatella copri, assembly GCA_021628325.1. Classification (GTDB taxonomy): domain Bacteria; phylum Bacteroidota; class Bacteroidia; order Bacteroidales; family Bacteroidaceae; genus Prevotella; species Prevotella copri_R. The sequence continues at coordinate 10,063 of JAJXAL010000020.1, forward strand.
CAAGCAGTTTGGTTGCGAGGTAGAAACCCAGAAGGCTGACCTCAAGGGCTATGATGGTACCATCCTGAAGAATACCAATATCATCGCCCATTACAACCCGAAGGCTGAAACCCGCATCTTGCTCTGTGCCCATTGGGACAGCCGTCCTTGGGCCGACAACGACCCTGACAGTACCAACTGGCGCAAGCCTGTAATGGCTGCCAACGATGGAGCCAGCGGAGTAGCCGTCATGTTGGAGATAGCCCGCCAGCTGCAGGCAGATAAGAAGCTGAATCCTAACATCGGCGTAGATTTCGTATGTTTCGATACAGAAGACTGGGGAACACCTCAGTGGGCTGATGTTCAGGACGATGGCGATACTTGGGCTTTGGGTGCCCAGTACTGGAGCGAGAACAAGCCTGAGGGATATAATCCTCGTTTCGGAATCCTCCTCGATATGGTGGGCGGACAGGGAGCCAAGTTCTATCGTGAAGGTATGTCTATGCAGTATGCCGGTGGCATCGTGAAGAAGGTTTGGGCTGCAGCCCGTCAGGCAGGTTTCGGCTCTTACTTCCCTAAGAGCGATGGCGGAATGATTACTGATGATCATATTCCGGTTAACGAGAAGGCTAAGATTCCTACTGTAGATGTGATAGCTTATTATCCAGACTGTCAGCAGAGCAGTTTCGGTCCTACCTGGCACACCGTGAGCGATGATATGGCTCATCTGGATAAGAATGTGCTTAAGGCGGTTGGCCAGACCATGATTCAGGTGCTTTATACTGAGGAATAGGTCGGCAGCCCATTCGAATAGAAAAGGAAATGTTCCTAGGAAAAGTTGTTGCTTTTCTTAGGAACATTTCTTTTTTCAGTCTGTTTAAATCTTCGTTCATAAACATTGAACCGCCGTTCAGTGTCTTTGAACCGACATTCAATGTCTTTGAACGGCGGTTCAATGTCTATGAACGAAGATTCCTCCTGCTTGTATCAACAAAAAAACTTAGGTATAAAAGCAATTCCTATTGACTGGAAATGCTTTTATACCTAAGTGTATGAGCTTTCTGAATAAGATGAGCTGGTTAAATCTGCCCCGATTCTACCTGTCTTACCACTCTTTCTGTTAATCTGTCAACGCCGTTCGGGTCGTACTTCTTGTTGAGGCTGGCACCGAAGAGGCTTGCAAATGCCTGATAGAATCCGGCACGGATAGGACCCAGAAAGGCTTGAATCAGGTGATAAGATGAGGAATTGCACTCACGATACACCAGTTTGATGCAGAGTTTACCCTGTGCATAGGTGAGTTTCTTCATTCTCGGGGTATATTCCTGTTTGATACCTTTCTCCACCAGTTTCATGTGTGCGTCCTTTGCCTTCTTGTTAGGCAGCGTTTCCAGATAATCACCCGTTTCGATGATAATCTTTCTTACCTCTTTGGCTATCGGCAGCACCTTCTTGATGTTGTATACCAAACGGTTGTAAGCCATTCGCTCCTTGGCGTTCTTGAATACCGGCTGCGGATAAACGTACACGTTGTTCACCTGAACATATTGCACGCTGTCATGATCCAGGAGCACTTTTCCTACCTTCACCATCGGTTCAAAGGTAGGAGTATCCATGTCCACCTCCCTGTCTTCAGGGTTGTCACCATCGGTCTGCGCCATGGTTTGCAGGGTGATGCAGAAGAGCATCGCCAGTAAAAAGCATATTTTCTGTTTCATGTAAATCTCCTCAAAGTTCTTTGTCCAGCTCCTTTTCTTCGTGGAGCTTCTTCTATATATAAAGAGGTGTAAGCCCCTTTGTGTTACTAATTACGCCGCAAAATTACAGATTATTTCTCAAATTGAGAAAGATTCTCAGCTTTTTCTTTCTCTTTTTCAGATTTTAGCAGTAACTTTGTCTTAATTTAATAAATGAAATGCCTACTGCAGATGAAGCATGCTCATTCCATAACATCCCTCTTGTTGAAACTGTTTCTCGTAGGCAGCTCCCAAATCTTCTGTGCCTCATGGGCTCAAGCCCAATCTTCCTCTCTTTCAGAACTGGGCGCCGTGCCCGAAGATTCTCTTTCCGCTTCGCCACCCTGGCAGCAACTGCTGTCCGACCTTTCTTCATCCGAAGATTTCGAGAATATAGCCTGGCAGGACTATGAAGAAGATTTGGAGGAGATGGTGCAGCATCCCGTCAATCTGAATACGGCAACGAGAGAAGAACTGGAGCGCATGCCTTTTCTTACCGCATCACAGGTAGAAGACATCCTGTTCTATATTTACCGCTATGGCCAGCTGAAGAGTATGAGCGAGCTTAGCCTGATAAGCAGCATCGGCTGGTATCAGCGCCAGCTGATGAGTTGTTTCTTCTATGTGGCAGATGACCGGAGCAAGTCGGCTTTCCCCAGTCTTAAAACCATCGCCCAGTATGGCAAGCACGAGGTGATGGGCATGCTGAAGGTTCCTTTTTATGAGCGTAAGGGCGATGCAAGCGGAACCGACGGTTATCTGGGCTATCCTTATAAGCACGGACTGCGCTACCAGTTTCGCTACGGCAATTCCGTCAAGTTGGGATTCGTGGCTTCTCAGGATGCCGGCGAACCATTCTTCGGAGGCAGGAACACGATGGGTTACGACTTCTATTCCTTCTATCTTCAGGTAAAGAACCTGGGCAGATGGAAGAATATCACCCTGGGCAGATACAGACTGAACGTAGGATTGGGACTGATACTCAATAATGATTTCGGCTTCGGCAAACTCTCAGCCTTAACCTCCTTGGGCAGATCATCTTCCTGCATCATCCGCGGTCATTCCTCCCGCTCCTCTGCCAATTATCTGCAAGGCGCAGCAGCCACCTATACCTTATTAAAAGGACTGGAACTGACCGGCTTTCTTTCTTATCGCCAGATAGATGCTACGCTTTCTGCTGACGGCGGGGGCATCAAGACCATACTGAAGACAGGTCTGCATCGCACGGTGAATGAGATAGCTAAACAGAAGGTAGCATCCAATACACTTGTGGGAGGCAACATCAGTTACCAAAGTCAGGGCTGGCACATCGGAGGTACCGCTTTTTATACCTCTTTCTCCCTGCCGCTCACGCCCAATAAAAGCCAGCTTTACAAGCGTTTTGCTCCAGAAGGAAATGCCTTCTGGAATGCCAGCATCAGCTATGGTTACATCTCCCATCGCCTCACCCTCTCCGGCGAGACGGCTACGGGCGATTGCGGTTCCATAGCCACGCTCAATGCTGCCTCCTATCTCTGTTCCGACCATTTCACGCTGATGGCTCTCCACAGGTTCTATTCCGCCCGATATTATTCTCTCTTCAGCAACAGCTTTTCCGAGGGGAGCGATGTGCAGGATGAAAACGGCGTATATCTGGGCTTTACCTGGATTCCTGCCCATCATTGGAGCATCACAGCCTATAGCGATTTTGCCTATTTCGCCTGGCCTAAGTATCAGACTCGGGAGAGTACTCAGAGTTGGGATAATCTGGTGAATATTCTCTTCCAGCCCTCAAGAGTGCTGACGGTAGGAGGAAGATTCCGTTATAAGGATAAGGCGGGAACCACGACCGGCCGTCTGCGTCTCTATGCCACAATATCCCAAAAACGATGGAGCGCCAAAACCAGTTTAGACTATACGATGAGCCAGACAGAAAGCGCGATGAAGAATGAGGGCGATGAACTTAGTAAAGGCTATATGGTGAGCGAGCATATAGGGTGGGAATGGAAATGGAAGAAACAGTTGAAAGGAACGTTGAGAGGCTGCCTGGGCTATTTCCATACTTCCGATTTTGCCTCCCGTATCTATGCTTATGAGCCTGGTCTGCTCTATCAGATGAGTTTCGGCAGCTACTACGGCGAGGGCATCCGTTACGCCTTGGTGGCACGTTCAGAGATAGGTTCCCATCTGCTGCTTATCGCCAAATTGGGTACAACCGATTATTTCGACCGCTCTCACATCTCTTCGGGTTTGCAGGAAATCTCCCGCTCTTCGCAATCCGATCTGGAGATACAGGTAAAGTGGAAATGGTGAAATCTGGGGGATTCAAGATTCTTTATGAGAAAGAGTAGATGTGCTTTATGCAGAAATGGTAATCTTCTGCCAGATCTCGGTGTCGCCGCTCTTCAGCTTCTTGCAGAGACCACGCTTGTTCTTGTTCTGCTGATACCAGACCTCCAATTCACGAGGGTACTCGTCGTCCTTATCCATCTTCTTCGCCCAGATGCTCTCGATTCTACGGCATACGCCCTTACCCGAAGCCTGCTCGCCGATGATGATAGACATAAGTGCCATTGGGGTCTCGCTTCCGTCGCAATACTTCGCCTTCACGCCGTCGGCGTAGGCTGCGGCGATAGGGAGGGCAGAGAAGAGGGCTGGCACGCGAGCCTCTAGGGCTACGCCAGAGAGCGAGTCACGGAGTCCAAGTGGAAGCTGATCTACAGGAAAATCGTTGAGTGGTTGGGTACTAGCCTTAGCAGCCAAAAGATTCTCAGCATTTTGAAGATACCCGACTGTGCCGCCTTACTATATAATTGTATAAGGGGTAGACCTGATCTGTCTGCTTTTCGGGTACGAAGAAAACAGATATAACTTTCTTAAAGAGCTGTATGAAGTGCTCGAATTTTTATTCGATTGTTCTGGCTATTTCAATCTGTTATGTGCCTCATCTCCCTTATGTTAAAATTTACCGACTTCCTGTTCTAAAATCATGTAAGTTGTTGACAATCATAGGGTATTCCAATTTTAACTTTTACCGATTGCCATTACCTGTATATACATCTTCCGTAAATACGTAATAACTTTGCTGGCAAATTTTAAAATTTGTATTGCAAAGATGAGATACTTGTATTTGATTTTGGTTATGACCGGACTTTTCCTTGCGGCTGGTTGTCAGGAGAAGGATGGAAAAGGTCAGAAACACAGTGTGGTAGTTACGCAGCCGGAGGCTATCGGTGGCGGTGCACGGAGTCAGTTCTCGGGAACGGTAAAGGAGGCGGCAGAGATTAGTCTCGGCTTTAAGACGGCTGGGCAGATAGAGCGCATCTGCGTAAAGGAAGGGCAGTATGTGCGCAGTGGACAGCTCTTGGCCGTGCTCGACCAGAAGGACTATGCGCTGGGTGTGAAGGCTTCCGAGGCTCAGTATCGGCAACTGAAGGACGAGGTGGATCGGCTCCGGAAGTTATACGAGACGCAGGGCATCTCGGGCAACGACTATGAGAAGGCGTTAGCCGGATTGGAGCAGGTGGAGGTAAACCTGCAGGTGAACCGCAATAAGCTCGACTATACGCGACTCTATGCCCCTGCGAGTGGCTATATTAATAAGGTGAACTTCGAACGGGCAGAGATGGTGAATGCCGGCACGCCCGTGTTCTCTCTCATCAGTCAGGGGCAGATGGAAGTGGAGGTAAGTCTGCCATTGTGGACCTATCTGCATCGTGGAGATATTCGTGAGGCCATGGCGCTGCTGAATGGTCAACAGTATCGGCTACAGCTGCGAGGCATCTCGCCTAAGGCTGATGGAAATCAACTTTATAAGGCGACGTTCACGATCGCTGAAGCGAACTACAAATTAGCTCCTAAAGGGTCGGGGATTACAAATCCCCGACAACAAAATGCCCTGCAGCTGTCGTCTGGTATGAATGCAGATGTGGTGCTCTCGTTCAGTGGCGAGGGTAGTGCCAGCGGCTTTGCTCTGCCTATGAACGCTGTGTTCGAGGCCGATGGGAAAAGTTGCGTGTGGGTGGTAGAGAAAGATAAGGTGACGAGGCGCGAGGTCGTGGTATCTACGGCAGATGCTCAAGGTCGCGCTATCATTTCGAGCGGCCTGCAAGGTACGGAAACCATCGTTCGTGCCGGTGTGCATGCGCTCCAGGATGGCGAACAGGTCGTGGTGCAGGATGAGCGCCCGAAGACCAATGTGGGAGACTTAATGTAGTTCATAGTTTATAGTTCATAGTTGAGAGTTATGAAAGCAGAGCAGATTTCGAGATACTTCGTGGAGCGGCCTACGCTCTTTTGGAGTTTTGTGGTGGGCATATTGGTGGCTGGCGTCTTTTCGTTCATGCAGATGCCGAAGCTGGAAGATCCCGCCGTTTGTGGCAAACAGGCGATGGTGGTAGCGATGTATCCTGGTGCCTCGGCCCATCAGGTGGAGCTGAAGGTGGCTCAGAAGTTGGAAGACCAGCTTCGTACGCTGCCCGACGTACACGAGATTCGTACGGAGTGCCAGAGCGGTGTGGCGATGATCACGGTAGAGTTTGAGATGACCGTGCTCAACGAAAAACTCGAGGAGCACTTCGATCTGTTGCGCCGAAAGGTGGGCGACGTGAAAGGACAGTTGCCCAGCGGTTGTTATGACCCCGTCGTGGTGGATGACATGATGGATGTCTATGGCATCTTCTATTCGCTGACGGGCGATGGCTACACCTATCCGGAGATGGAGAAATACGCAAAGCTGATACGCAGGGAACTGCTGAAGGTAAAGGGCGTGAAACGTGTAAACATAGCCTGCGCGCGCAGCGAAGTGATCAACATCACGCTCTCAAAAGAAAAACTGGCACGCAACGGCATCATCCCCACCCAACTGATGATGCAGCTGCAGACGGTGGGGCAGGAGGTGAACGCAGGGAAATATGAGACCGACGGCAATCGCATCCAACTGCGTGTGAACAACCGCCTGGAAACTGCCGACGATATCCGCGAGATGCTCATCAAGACGATGGACGGGAAGGTGATGCGGCTGGGCGATCTGGCCACCGTGGAGCGCACCTTTGCTGAGCCGCAGACCAACGGATTCTTTGTGGATGGAAAGCCTGCCCTGGCCATCTGCGTGACGATGAATACGGATGCCATCGTGCCCGATGTGGGTAAGGCAGTCGATCAGCAACTCGCACAGACGATGAAACGCCTGCCAGCAGGACTCTCGACGGACAAAATCTTCTTCCAGCCCGACAAGGTGAACGAGGCCATCAACGGCTTCATGATCAACCTGCTGGAGTCTGTGCTCATCGTGGTCATCGTGCTCATCTTCTCGATGGGATGGCGTAGTGGCATGATCATCGGTATGGGTCTCGTGCTCACTATCGCAGTATCATTCCCCATCCTGCTTTCGATGGGCAGCACGCTCCAACGCATCTCTCTGGGTGCCTTCATCATCGCGATGGGTATGCTGGTGGACAACTCGATTGTGATTATGGATGGCATCCTTGTGGATAAGAAACGAGGATTGCCACGCCCGCAATACCTTTATAATATATGCAACCACACGGCCCTGCCCTTGCTGGGTGCCACGGTGATTGCTGCAGGCACGTTCGTCAGTGTCTATCTCTCGCCCGATACGGCTGGCGAGTATTGCCGCGACATGTTCCTTGTGCTCTGCGTGTCGCTGTTGGCCTCGTGGGTGTTGGCACTGATTCAGGTGCCTGCCTGTGCCAATGCGTGGATGAGTGAGCCGGAAAATGCAGATAGCGAACTGCATGAGAATCGGGCACATCAGATGGTTCGAAAGATGCTCAATGTGCTCATCGGTCATAAGACCGTCACTATTATAGCTGCCGTTGCGCTCTTGGCCGTCAGTGGTCTTGGGGCGCTGAAGGTAAAGAATCTTTTCTTCCCCGATTTCGACTATAAGCAGTTCGTGGTGGAGTATCAGTTGCCCGACCAGACGAGTCCAGACCGTGTGCAGCACGACCTGTTGGAAATCACCGACAGTATGCTTCAGGATAAGCGCATTGAGCGTGTGGCTGCCGTGATGGGAACGGCTCCTGCTCACTATTGTCTTGTCCGTCCGATGACGAATGGTGGCGAGAGTTATGGCGAGCTGATGGTGGATTGTCCCGACTTCGAGACCGTTCAGGAGGTGATTCCTGAGTGGCGTCACCGATTGCGTCAGGTCTATCCCGATGCTCATATCCGCTTCCGCAAGTACAATTTCTCCATCTCCACGAGTCATACCGTAGAGGTGGTGTTCAAAGGGCCTGATCCCGCAGTGCTGAAACAACTCTCAGATCAGGCAGAAGAGAAGATGCGCGAGTGCAAGTATGTAGATGCCTATAGCGTGAGCAACAACTGGAAACCGAAGGGCAAGGCGCTCGTGGCCGACTATGTGAAGACAAATGCCCTGCGTGCCGGTATCTCGCGCAGCAATGTGGCCGATGCGCTGATGGCTGCTACGGACGGCCTGCCCGTGGGTGTCATCAACGACCAGGACAAGACGGTTGTCGTAAACATGCTCGTGCGACAGGACGACGGCTCTCGCATCCAGAACCTGCAGGATATCCCCGTGTGGGGTATGGGTAACGTGAACCTGAATCCTAACGACCTTGCAGGACTGATGACTGGAGCCACAGATGCCGAACAGCTGAAGGAGGATATGTTCCGTACCGTCCCTATGAGCAGCGTCACCGACAGTATCCGCCTCGACTGGGAGGAGGACTTCGTCTATCGTGTGAACGGTGAGCGCACTATTGAGGCACAGTGCGACCCCAACACCGAACTCTTCCAGGGCACAACCGCCAAGGTAGAACAGGAACTGAAGTCGGCCATTGCTGCCATTCCCCTGCCCGCAGGCTACTCGATGGGCTGGGGCGGCGAGACAAAGCTGCAACGTGAATCAACAGCCAACGTGCTGAAGTACGTGCCGCTGACGCTCTTCCTCATCCTCACGCTGCTACTCCTGCTCTTCAATAACTGGAAGGAGGTGTTCCTCGTGCTCATCTGTTTCCCCTTCGTCATCTGCGGCATTATCCCAAGCCTGCTGCTCTTCCGTCAGCCCTTCACGTTTATGGCCATCATCGGCTTGATGGGACTCATGGGTATGATGGTGAAGAATGGCATTGTGCTCGTAGATGAGATCAACCGGCTCAACAAAGAGGAGCATTATTCCGCTTACGACTCAGTGATTACCGCCACGATTTCTCGTGTGCGCCCCGTGCTGATGGCTTCGCTCACGACCATCCTCGGAATGGCTCCACTGCTGGGTGATCCGATGTACGGCTCAATGGCCGTCTGCATTATGGCAGGCCTTACTGTGGGTACCATCATCACACTCATCCTCCTGCCCGTTATATACTCCGTTTTGTTCCACGTAAAGAAACCTCAAGAAGCATGAAAAGAATCGTGATAACAGTGTTCATCGCTGTCCAGTGTGTTGCGGTATTTCCGCAACAGAAAATGACCCTCGCCGACTGCCGGGAAACAGCTCTCCGCCACAACGAAGATCTCCAGAAGGCTGACATCGAGCTGCAGAAAGCCGAGCTTGACCGTCAAATCGCCTACAACGCCTATCTGCCCAAACTCGACGGCTCTGTGATGGGCCTCTATATGAAAGACCAGGATATCATGGGTAATAATCTCCTGCTGCGAGGTACCTATGTGGCAGGACTGAACCTGACGCAACCTATCTACGTTGGTGGTCAGATTACCGCTGCCAACCGCTTGGCTCGTCTGGGTAAGGAGTGCCAACAGGAGAACCTGCGGAAGACCCGTGCCGAAGTGCTTGCCGAGGTTGATAAGTCGTACTACACCCTCATTTCCGTATCACAGAAGGTACGTATGCTCGAAGCCTTTCTCCGTCAGATGAACGGATTGATTGAAAAACTCCGCGCCAGCGTCTCTGCTGAACTGGCTACGGGCAACGATATGCTCCGTGTGGAGGCCAAACGATCGGAAGTGGAATATCAACTCCAGAAAGCCCGCAACGGTGAGGAACTCTGTCGATTGGCACTGGGCAATGCCCTTGGGTTACCCATCACCGAGCAGGTCGTACCTATCGATACTGTGTTCTCTGTCGAGGCCATTTCTCAGCTCGACGAGAACTTTGAACTGTGCCCAGAACTTTCCCTCCTAAAGAAGAATGTTGAGGTGAAGGAGACCCTCGCCAAGAAGGAACGCAGCAATTTCCTGCCCACTATAGCCCTCTCGGTTGGCTATTCCTACTACGGCAATCTGAAGATGCGTGGCACCACGATGCAGCCTGACGGCACACCCTATCAGTTTGAACAGAAGTTCAGCGATGACATACCGATGGCGATGCTCTCCGTCAGCATCCCCATCTTCCATTGGGGCTCGGAGTTCAAGAAAGCGAAGAAGGCCCGTCTCGACGTCACCGCCGCCCAACTCGATCTCCAGAAGAACCGCCGTTTGCTGAGTATCGAGGTGCGTCAGGCCGTTCAGAACGTCACCAGTGGTTACCAGATGGTTCAAACCGCCCAGACGGGTCAGCAACAAGCCGACGAGAACCTGCGCGTGATGCAACTGAAGTACGACTGTTCTATGGCCACTCTCACCGACCTCCTCGATGCCCAGGCTCAGTGGCAGCAAGCCCACTCAAACCTCATTGAGGCGCAAGCGCAGTATAAGATTTATCAGACTGAATATCTCAGAGCCACAGGACGGCTCTAAGCCTTCTTCGTTCCGATGCTGCGAATCTGCTCATCGAAGTCATCGCGGTTGATGGCCTTCTGCTTTGTGCGCAAGCGGTTATTATATACCGTCTGTGTGGAGCAATGCAGGAAGTCGGCTATCTTGCCGGAGTCAGTGAAGCCGAGGTGGAGCAGGGCGAAGATGCGCAGTTCGGTGTTCAGGCGGCCTTCCTCTTTGGGGGTAATCTGTTGGTTGGGTTGCAGCAAGGCATTGAAGTCGCTGACAAATGTAGGATAGACGTGCAAGTAAATGTTGTCAAAAGTGCGATAAAAATCCTTCAGTTCTGACTGCACCATCAGTGGTGACTCCGTCTGCTGGAGCAGGTCTTTGTACATGTGGGTCTTCACCTTGCGGTTGATGTTCTTGCGATACTGGTCGAGCTTGCTGATGTAGTCGGAGCAGAGGGTAAGCACGAACGTCAGGTATTTTTCTGTCAGTGCATACTGTTCCTGTAGCTGTGTGTTCAGGGCCGACAGTTGGGCATTGGCTTCAGAAAGTTGGTCATTGGCCTCGTTCACTTGACCGTTCAGATGAGTGATTTCCGCCAGCGACTCCTTCAATTGCTTGTTGGTATCGGCCAGTTCCATATTCGAGCTGTTCAATTCGTCGTTCAGCAGATGCAACTCCTTCCGTTGGCGGCTGCGCTGTTTCAGCACGCGATAGAGATAGAGCGCCACGAAGATGAGCACCAATGTGAAGATACCTATCACCCATAGCAGCACGACGAGCATTTGGTTTCGCTGTTCCTTCTCTTCAGAATTCTTCTTCTGAATCTTCCCAAATACGCTCGAGGCATTCACCAAACGCACACGGTTGTTCATCTTGCTGGCCATCGCCATACACATCGAGATGTAGTTGTAGGCACGCTCGTTGTCGCCCAGATTATAGAGCATATCAGAAAGGTCTTTCAGCGATGAGTTGTCGTTGTTGCATAGTATGAGATCCATTGCTGCGGCGTATGCGAGGCTCTCAAGTTGTTTCTCAGGTTGCTTACTCTCACGAAACATGGCGGCCAACAGATAGAGCATCTGACTATTGGCAATCGTCAGTTTCCGGTTGGTTGCCAGGTAGCCCTGTAGTTCGGCTATACCCTGCGCATGCTGTTTCCTGTATATCTGTGTGATAGCACGATAGATGTAGTAGTATGGATTTTCCTGAGGCAGCAGTGTCAGCACTGAGTCGGCATATTCATACTCCTTCTGATAGAGTTCCATCTGCGTCTTGCCGCCCACATCAATATATTCGGCAAAGCGTGAGTAGAGCAGCGACATCTGTCCGTAGTACTCTATCCAGAGCGAGTCTTTCAGTGATGAACGGTCGACGCGCTCCATCTCCTTCAGCGACTCATGAATCTGTCCAGCAGCCGAGAGCAGGTAAGACTTCCGGATGTGGCAGAGAGCCTGCATCGCGGGATTCCCCATCGCGCTGGCTATCTTGCTGTTGGCATCTACATACGCCTTGGCAGAGTCGAGGTTGAAAAACTGGTACTCGTGGAAGAGCCGTTCGTTGCGCTCAAACTGCCCTTTAGGTGTGGTAGGCTTAGGTTGAGCTGCCATCCTGCTGATTTCCTGTTGCCGTTGCTGGCAAATGTTAGTGTACTGTGAGATGAGCGAATCCACCCGTTCGAGCAGCTGTTCCGTCTCTTTGCTATAAGGGCGTGCCTGAGCTTGCTGAGCTATTGCCAGCAGAGCCAAAATCACGATAACAGCAGTTTTTTTCATATAGCCATAGTTTTTTTATTGCGCAAAGATACGGAAATTCCGCTGAAGTTATTCTTTCCTGCTCTATCTTTTGGGTTACTTTAACATTACCGACCATTTACCCACCACCTACCTATGGAATTTGTAAACGTCTGATTTTCTATGGAATTTTAAGAATATAAATTTACCTCTCACTATTACCCACGCGTACGTGTATTATAATAATATCATAACTTTGCTGCCAGATTAAAAAGAAGAAAGATATGAGAATCAAGCAAATGATGTCAGTCCTGCCGATATTGGCAGTAGTGGCATGCGGAAGTACCGCAGAGAAACAGAGCGTCCAGCGCGTTGAGGCACTTGCCGACAGCCTTTGGGCACAAAGTGAATGGATTTCTGTGACGGATGCTCCCGTTGTGACTGACACCGTCAGGGATGGGAGTCGTGCCGCTGACGGTGCCAGTTGGTTCCTGCTCTCGCTGAAGGAAGAGAAGGCGGTGAAGAGTGCACGCTGGATGACGATGGCACTCGGTGTTTATGATCTCTATGTGAATGGTCGTCTCGTTGGCAGCGACCTGCTGAAGCCCACGCCTGGGTAGCCGATGCCGGCACCTATCAGCTCCGCTTTGCTGCCAACGTGCAGGACACGCGTGCCCGTGCCACCTATTGTCTTGCGAAGGAGAACGTCACCCTGTGTCACGATGTGCTCAATCCGGCAGAACCTATCAACGAACTTTCCATCAAACATTACATCAATGAGTAAGATAGTTACGTTAGTCATAGCCGGATTGCTCTCAGCAGTATCTCTGCATGCAGAGAATAGCAATGTGCGATTTAATTTGAACATTCCTTCAGTTCCAGACACGATATATGCCCGTTGGGTGGCACCCAAACCGCCATCAGGGATTGCACCGTCACGGGTCGTTTCACCCACGAGAACATCCCGGATTTCACTGGCGGCGACCTCCCCGGCAATGGTGTTCCCAAAGCCGTAAAAACTTTCTTCGGCACCGACGGCATGAAATACAGCATAGAAAATTGCATAACCCAATAACCCCAACAGCATAATGGAAATCTACAGAGAAAGAATTCTGCAGGGCGTGGAGAAAGTAAAGACCATACTCGCCGCCCATCCCGTCACTTTCGGTCTTCTCGTGATGACCAGCGGCATCAAGGCCAACGAACTGATGCTCATCCTCGGATGGATGATGCACGACGACCTCATCGCCTTCACCGACCCAGAGTATGATCGAAACGAGAAGATTTAGGCTTTGGACACATCTGCCTAAAGGAGAAATAACCCATCAAACAAGGCTACTCCACATTTCCCAGAAATCTACCGAAAGGTTACAATAGTAAATCGCAAGGCGCTGATATTCAGCAGTCTTGCGATTTTTTGTATTTACCTCCTTCTGTTACCCGTGCGCACATCATATATAATTATGTCGTAGCTTTGCAGCAGATTTTTCAAACCAATTCAAAAAAAAAAATTAACATGAAGAAACCCAGATTATTTCTACTAGCAGGACTGCTGACCATCATCGGCGGCATTCAGACGGCGCAGGCCGCTGAAGCCGGAGCTGAGATGTTGGCTGCACTGCAACAGCAGCAGGGCATCAAGGTGAAGGGAACCGTCGAGGATGCTATGGGCCCGATTATCGGTGCCAGTGTGATTGAGAAGGGAACGGGAAACGGCGTGGTGACCGACTTTGACGGTAACTTTGCGCTGACGGTGAAGCCTGGTGCCCAGCTCGAAATCTCTTACATAGGTTATAAGACCGAAGTAGTAGAGGTTGGCAACAAGACGCAGTTTAGTGTGACCCTGAAGGAAGACAACGAGGTGCTCGAGGAAGTGGTCGTTGTCGGTTACGGTGTGCAGAAGAAGAAACTCGTCACGGGTGCTACCGTGCAGGTGAAGGGCGACGACGTGGCCAAGATGAACACCACGAGTGCACTGGGAGCCTTGCAGAGTCAGACGCCGGGCGTGAACATCACCGCCTCGAACGGTCAGCCGGGCGAGGGCTTCAAGGTGAACATCCGCGGCTTGGGCACGGTGGGTAACTCAGAGCCTCTGTACGTGATCGACGGTGTGGCCGGAGGTGACATCAACTCGCTGAACCCTGCCGACATCGAGTCGATAGACGTACTGAAGGATGCTGCCTCTGCCGCCATCTACGGTTCGCGTGCTGCCAACGGTGTGATCCTCGTGACCACCAAACAGGGAAAGATCGGCAAGATGCAGGTCTCTTACGACGGCTACGTGGGTTGGTCGAACGTCTATAAGATGCCTAATACACTGACCGCCCAGCAGGCCATCGCCCTGGAGAATGAGCGTCTCTTCAATAACAACGCCCCTGCCTACAACTGGCAGGCACAGCTGGGCTCCTACACCTGGCAGAAGTTGCAGCAGGGTTGGGAGGGCACCAACTGGGTGGACGAGATGCGCAACAAGAATGCTGTATCGACCAACCACGCCATCAATCTGGCCGGCGGTTCGGACATCAGCAAGTTCTCTGCAGGTTTCAGCTACACCTCGCAGGACGGTATCATCGGCAAGCCCGTGACACCCAACTACACCCGCTACACGGCCCGTCTGAACAGCGACCACGTGCTATGGAAGGGCAAGAAGTTCGACATTCTGAAGGTGGGAGAGAACCTGACCTTCTATTATAGTACGCGCAACACGATTGCCCAGATGATGAACGACTACAACGACATCCGTTCGGCCATCCTGACCACCCCGCTACTGCCGTTGCACAATGCCGATGGCGAACTCTTCGGCCTCGCTGACAAGCAGCAGACAGGTTGGGCCTACAAGGACGACCAGGGCAATCCCGTGATGATTATGAAGAACGCCCACGGACAGAATAAGACGCGTACCTACGGTCTCTCGGCAACGGCCTATCTGGAGTTCCAGCCCATCAAGGGTCTGAAGTACCGCAGCCAGTACAGCTATCGCCAGACGAACTACACCTACCGCTCGCTGACCAGCCCCTTCGCTGCCTCTTCGACCTATCAGAGCAACGTCTTTCAGGTGCACCAGGAGTCGTCGAACGGTCACGATATCGCTATCGAGAACACCATCAGCTACGTGCTCCCCGACTATAAGAACCACCACTTCGATGTCCTCGTAGGTCAGTCGTACGAGACGACCGGTCCTGGCGAAACACTCGCAGTGGACAACAGCGCCACCAACGGCCAGCAACTGCCCACGATGAAGCCCGACATGAATCATGCCTACATCAGCAACACCGCCAACGCGCTGAACGGCACGGACATCAGCGGCGCTCCTTTCGATGAGTGGGCCATCGCCTCGTTCTTCGGACGTGTGAACTACAGCTGGCAAGAGAAGTATATGGCCACGTTTATCATCCGCGCCGACGGCTCGTCGAACTTCGCCCGCGGCCATCGCTGGGGTTACTTCCCATCGGTCTCTGCCGGATGGACCATCACCGAGGAGAAATTCATGGAGAAGACTCGCTCGTGGCTCGACTTCCTGAAGGTTCGCTTCTCGTGGGGTAAGAACGGAAACCAGTCGATACAGAACTTCCAGTACGTGTCGCCTGTGGCCTTCGACCTGAGCCACGCTTACGCCTTTGGACCTACGCTGCTGCCCTCGTCGGGCACGAAATCGGTGGGTGCCTACGTGCAGACGCTGGCCAACGAGGATGTCTCTTGGGAGAAGTCAGAGCAGTTTGACCTGGGTATCGACGCCGTGATGCTCTCGAACCGTCTGCGTCTGAATGCAGACTGGTACGTGAAGTACACCAAGGACTGGCTCGTTCAGGCTCCAATCCTGGCTACGGCAGGTGCAGGCGCTCCCTACATCAACGGTGGCGACGTGCGCAACTCAGGCTTCGAGGTGGGCCTCTCGTGGAACGACCGCATCGGCAAGGAGTTCAGCTACGGTGTGAACCTGAACTTCTCGTACAACAAGAACAAGGTGACGCGCATCGCCAACACTGAGAAGATTATCCACGGTGATACGGGCGTGTTCACCCTGGGCACCTCAGAGTTCTATCGCGCCGAGGAGGGCTTCCCAATCGGTTACTTCTGGGGCTATGAGACGGCAGGCGTGTTCCAGAACCAGCAGCAGATCAACGAGTGGATAGCTGCCGGCAATGGTGTAGCACAGGCCAATCCTCAGCCGGGCGACCTCATCTACGTGGATCGCAACCACGATGGCGCCATCAACATCCAGGACAAAACGATGATTGGCAACCCGCACCCCGACTGCCGCTTCGGCTTCAGCGCCAACGCCAGCTATAAGGGCTTCGACCTCTCGCTGACGGCAACGGCCGCTACGGGTCAGCAGATTGTCTATTCGTTCAACAAGAACAACAACACCACTGCCGCTTTCGACCGCTGGCACGGTGAGGGCACCTCGAACCGCCAACCCGCCCTGCGCGACGGTTCCTCTCTCGCTTCCGACATCAGCGACATCGATATAGAGGATGGCGACTACCTGCGCATGCAGAACATCACACTGGGTTACGACTTCAAGAAGCTCTTCCCCCAGATGCCCATCCAGCAGGCCCGTCTCTACGTGACTGCCCAGAACCTCTTCACGATTACCGGCTACAAGGGTATGGATCCTGAAATCGGATTCGGTGGCAACGACGTGAAGGGCAACACCAACTCGTGGGTGACCGGCATCGACACCGGCTCCTATCCCGCCGCCCGTACGTTCCTCGTAGGTATAAATCTCAAATTCTAAGAAAGCCGTATGAAAAAGTTTATATATCTTGCAGTTGCTCTTGCAACCTTTGCATTCACAAGTTGCGAGGATGCCCTCGACACCGAGAGCTACACCTCGTCGAACACGCAGAACTTCCCCGCCTCGTTTGACGACGCTGAGATGCTCGTCACCTCGATGTACGCCAATCTGAACCACGCTGCCTCCAAGCCCGAGTCGTCGTATCTGCTGAGCTCTATTATTGCCAGCGACGACTGCTACGGAGCGCTCGGCCAGTCGTACGACCACCTGCAGGTCAGCTCCGACACGGAGTACGACTTCTGCTGGGAAATCCACTATAAGGGCGTGACCGCCGCCAACCTCGCCATCGAGGGTCTGACGAAGATGGCCGACCAGGTGAGCGATCAGGAGAAAGTGAACCAGCTGCTGGGCGAGGCCTATTTCATGCGCGCTTTCCAGTATCACGAACTGACAGAGATGTTCGGTCGCGTGCCCCTGATTCTCTCCACCTCGCAGGACAGCAATTCGCCCCAAGCCACTGAGGAGGAACTCTACGGCCAGATGGGTGCCGACCTGCTGCGGGCCATCGACCTGATGTCGCCGAAGAAATACAACGAGTATGTGGAGTCGGGTCACGCCACCCGTTGGGCTGCCGAGGCCCTGCTGGCTCGCGTGTGGCTCTTCTATACCGGTTTCTATCAGAAGGACGCGATGCCAAATGCCGACGGTTCGCCAATCACGAAGGATCAGGTGGTTTCATTGCTCAGCGACTGCATCCAGAATTCTGGTCACGCGCTCGTAGGCGATTTCCGCAATCTCTGGAGCTACACCAACCGCCATACCGTCAATGACTATAAGTACACGGCCGGCGTGATGGGCGTTGACAGACAACCCCTGCTCTGGGCAGGCAACGGCAACCAGGAGGAGGTGTTCGCCGTGAAGTTCTGCAACTTCTCCGGTTACACCTACGCCAATCAGAAAGGCTATGCCAACCTCTATCGAGCCTTCTTCGGCTTCAAAAACAAGGGCGGCACCAACGCCTCGTTCCCCTTCGGTATGGGTAATGCCTTCGGCACCGTCACCAAGTGCCTCTGGGAAGAGTGGGAACAGAGCGAACCTAATGACCTGCGCCGCAAGGCCTCTATCGCCCGCGATGTGGATGAGTTTGATATGTCTATCTACGAGGATGGTCAGGTGACGGGCATGTACGACGAGACTGGTCTCTGGAATAAGAAGTGTATGCCCATCCTCAGCAACGATGCCTACGCCCTGCGTGGCTCATGGGCCGACGCCCTCTTTTGGGCAGCCGAGCCGGAGTACGACGGATCGGGTTGGGTAACTCCGCAGTGGGGCGCCCTCTTCGAGGACTATATGGTCATCCGCTTTGCCGACGTGCTGCTGATGCAGAGCGAGCTGACGGGCGATGCCCAGTACATGAACCGGGTGCGTGCCCGTGTGGGCCTCTCGCCTGTCACCTATTCGCTGGAGAATTTGCAGCGTGAGCGTCGCCACGAGCTGGCCTTCGAGGGCACGCGTTGGGCCGACATCCGTCGCTGGCACATCGCCGAGCAGGAGCTGGCCAAGCAGAATGGAGCCACCGTGCTGAATCTCGGCACCGAACACACCATCCGCGACGGCAAGTACGTCAGCCGTTATCAGCAGACACAAGGTTTCTGGCCCATCCCTGTGGCTCAGATTCAGCTCTCCGACGGTGTACTCCATCAGAACGATGGTTGGGGCACTGCCGAAAGCCTTTGGACAGTTTGGAATTACGATTGATTCATTGAACATTGAATATTGAACATTATGAAAACTTTAAAGTATATCGCAATAGCAGCCGTAAGCCTGTTGACGGCTTGCGACCCCCTTACCGACGATTTCTCAATGGATTCGAGCGTGATGGATGCCTCAGAGCTCAATCTCACCGTCAAACCCGTAGAGGTGAACGGACAGAAGGGCAATGTCATCGTCGTTGAGAACCATTCGCCCATTCTCTCTAAATGGACCGTTGGAGACCGTGTCTCCACACGTGCCTGCGACACCCTGCTCGTCAACACCATCGGCACCCACGCCGTCACTTTTAGCGGTCTTGTGGCCGAAGCTGGCAAGACGGTAGAGAAGACTTTCTCGGTCGATGTGGACATCATCTCCACCATTCCTCAGGCCATTGCCCAGCGTCTGTGCATCGGTCAGGAGGGTGCTCCTACAGCGTTCAGCACCACGTTCAATCCATCGCTCATCACCTGGACGGTAGAGGGCAACGTGGTGAGCGTCTGCAATCCCAACCCCGTGCTCTCTGACTGGACATGCGGCAACCGCACGCTGGCCACGAACATCGGCGAGATCAAGTTGCCCAGCGCTGGTTCTTATCCCCTCAGTATCACCGTCACGCTGGCCGACGGCAGTCAGCAGACGGTAGCTCTCGGCACCGTAGTCATTAAGGACTTCGACTTGCCGCAGGTGGTGCTCAACCTCATTGGCGAGCACGGCACGAAGACCTGGCATCTGGCTAAGGAAAACGCCTACTGGCTCGGATTCTATCAAGAGGCTGTTCAGTACGACTTCACCGGCTATCTAGGTTACTTCACTCCTGCCTTCGGATTGAAGGGCGAAGAAGCTGGCTCGATGACCCTCGATGTGCAGGGCAACATCAGCATCGCTCCTACGGGTCGTGAGGGCACGTTCACCTACGACTTCCCCGATGATCACGGCTGGGAACTCGGTTGGATTCACTCCACCATCCCTACAGTTGCCGGTATCTGCTATGATTCCAACACGCAGCAGCCCACCTATAAGCCTACGGATTACTTCGTCGTGGAGTGTACGGCAGAGCGACTCGTCATCGGCGCACCCTGCATCGAGGGCACACCGCTCACCGACTGGGCACAGTGCATGTTCTGGGCCTTCGTTCCCGCTGAATAGTTTCAGGATACCTGTAAAACAATAGTTAGTTATATAGTTAGTAGTTAGTTTTGGAAGCCCGTGGAGAATCGTCTCATTCCAGCTCTGCGGGCTTCCCTTTTTTCATCAAAGTACGAATGAAATGAAAAAGTTCAAGATAATGTCCCTCCTATTGCTCTGCATCTGTCTTCAGCTGCAGGCGCAGCCGTACGGTAGCTACGAGCCGGCCAAGCGTATGCGCATCATCATCGACAACGACTTCAGTGGCGATGTGGATGGCCTCTTCCAACTGGCTCACCACTTGATGTGCCCTTCAGTCGATATCCGCGGCATCATAGGCTCCCACCTGACTGCCTGGCCAGGCAGCAACGAGGACGATCCTGCCGTCATGAACAGCACGCCCAGAGCCGTGGCCAAAGCTCGCGAAGTTGTCAAGCTGATGGGCATCGATGTTCCCGTTGTGGCAGGAGCCGAGAATCAGCTGACCGCGTTCAATGAGCCACAACCCTCTGAGGGAGCACGTCTCATCATCCGCGAGGCCATGCGCACCGATACCGATGTGCCGCTCTACGTCGTCTGTGGAGCCTCGCTCACCGATGTGGCCTCTGCCTGGCTGATGGAGCCGGAGATTGAGAAGCGCATAACGGTTGTGTGGATTGGCGGACGCGAATACGACGGGATGAAGTTGCCTGCGCCCGATACCGACTTGTTGGAGTTTAACCATCAGTTGTCGATGAAGTCGGTTGAGTTGGTGTTCAACCGCTCCCAGATTCCCCTTTGGCAGGTGCCTCGCGATGCCTATCGCCAGTGTATTATGTCGCTCGACGAGGTGGAGACCGATATCCGTCCCTGCGGTCGTATCGGCCAGTATCTTGCCGACCAGCTCTCGGCCAGCCTCTGGTCAGCTATGGGCGAGGTATATATCATGGGCGACAGTCCATTGGTTCTGCTTACCGCCCTCCAAACCGGTTTCCATCCAGACCCCTCTTCCTCGCAATACGTTCTCCGTCCTGCTCCCACCATTCTCCCAGATGGTCGCTATCAGGACAATCCCCAAGGCCGTCTCATCCGTGTCTATACCCACCTCGACACCCGCCTGATGTTCGCCGACCTGAAGGGAAAGTTGAAAAGGTTCAAATAGAGGCGAATGTCCCATTACTCGCTATGGCTTAATTATCTACTTTTGCGCATGGCAAGATGTTTTCAAAACTCTGATATTCAACGATTAGCGTTTATATGACTTTTACCTATCTATATTACCCGTGCGCATGACGCATATAAAATGTAGTAACTTTGCAGTCGGAAATTAAAAACAGAAGATATGAAGCAGAAAATCATGATAGCAGTGATGAGCACCATGCTGGCTGGATGTGGCATCGGTGGGCAGAAAGGAGAGTTTAAACTCCAGGCAAATGAGCAGCCGCTGGTGACAGAGGATGTCGCCCGGCGGGTGGATGCGCTCTACGAGAAGATGAGTCAGCCGGAGCGCATAGCTCAGTTGCACGGCATGAACGTAGCCGACCTGTTTACGGACGGAAGGCTGGACACCTTGAAATGTCGCCAGTTGATTCCCAATGGCGTGGGTCACTTCTGTCAATATGCCAGTCAGGAGAACAAGTCGGCCGACGAGGTGCGCGATATGATAGCACAAGCGCAGGAATGGCTCATCGGGAATACGCCCAACAAGATTCCTGCCCTCTGCCATGAGGAGGTGCTGACAGGCATTGCCACGAAGGGTGCCACCATCTATCCGCAGCAGATAGGACTGGCCGGTTCGTTCAACCCGGAACTGGCCGAGGTGAAGACACGTCAGACGGCAGCACAGCTGAGGAAGATTGGCGGACAACTGGCCCTCTCGCCGATGGTCGATGTTTGTCGCAATCCACACTTCAACCGTCTGGAGGAGTCGTATGGCGAGGACGGTTACCTGTCGGCTGCGATGGGGGTAGGCTTCGTTCGTGGACTCCAGTCAGAAGGTTTGCATGATGGTGTAGCCGCTTGCAGCAAGCATTTCCTGGGCTATGGAGGCGGTTCGGAGAGCGGCGAGAAGGAGCTGATGGAGGAAATCCTATTACCCCACGAGGCAATGATCCGCGTGGCTGGCAGTAAGGTGGTGATGACGGGCTATCACCAGTTTCACGGCACTAACGCTGTAGCCAACCAGGAACTGATGCAGGACATCCTGCGTACATACATAGGTTTCGACGGCATTATGGTAAGCGATTACGGTTCTGTGAACCAACTGCCCGACATCGATACACCCGTCGGCAGGGCTGCTGCGGCTCTGAATGCCGGCAACGACGTGGAGTTTCAGGCCGGCTACAACTATGCCTACTTGCAACAGGCTATCGACAGCGGACTCGTCAGTCAAGAGAACTTCGAGACAGCTGTAAAGCGCGTGCTCTCGCTGAAGGCCCGTACAGGTCTGCTGGATGAGCATCCGAAGCTCTATGCCGAGGGACACATAGAATTCGATTCGCCTGAAGAACGGCAAACAGCATACGAGATGGCGACGCAATCGGTCGTAATGCTCGAGAACAATGGTGCACTTCCACTGAAGAAGGGCCAGAAAATATTTCTCACTGGTCCTAATGCCCAATCGATGTATGCCATGCTGGGCGACTACACCTATCAGGCGATGTCGTACTTCTGGCGCCATCAGGAGGCTGACGACCAGCATCCCCGCATAGTGAACCTCTATGACGGGCTGAAGAACCGCCTGCCCGAAGGATTCGAGTTGAACTATGAGCGCGGCTGCGACTGGACAGATGAGGTGGAAACGGTCATCGCCGAAGGTGGCGACGAGCGTGCCCGACAGCATCAGCAGTGGCAATTGGGCCGCAAGATTGACGGAAAAGAAGAAATCAATCGCCAGAAGGCACTGGAGATGGCCAAGGAGAGCGACATCATCATCGCTGCGATGGGCGAGAACACAATGCTCTGTGGAGAGAATCGCGACCGCAAACATCTGCGTCTGCCAGGCAGTCAGGAGCAGTATGTAGAAGAACTCATCGCTACTGGACGGCCCGTAGTGCTGGTGATGTTCGGCGGCAGAGCACAGGTCATCTCGAAGATTGCCGACCGCCTGGCCGCCATTATTCAGGCGTGGTATCCAGGCGAGGAAGGCGGCAATGCGCTGGCCGATATTCTCTATGGCAACATCTCGCCGTCGGGCAAACTCTCAGTGAGCTATCCTCGCGAGGAGATCAATGAGAATATCTGTTATAACTATCAGACAGAGCAGGACGGGCGCATCCAGTGGCCCTTCGGTTATGGTCTCAGCTATACATCTTTTGAATACGGCAATCTGAAGGCTGACACGAAGGTAGCTACCGATGCCCGTGCCATCCACCTGAGCTTCGACCTGAAGAACGTGGGCGAGCGTGAGGGGGCAGAAGTGGTGCAGCTCTATCTCTCGCCAGTAGAAGTTGCGGGGGATTTGCAATCTAAAGAGCACAGGCAATCCCCCGCTTTGAAGCCCATCCAGCTGCAGGGTTTTAAGCGGGTGAACCTGAGGGCGGGCGAACAGCAGACAGTCAGCTTCCTCATCTCGCCCCAGCAGTTCGGCTATTACGAGAACGGACATTGGAACATTGCTCCTGGCCGTTATCAACTGAAGGTGGCTGCCTCTTCGCAGGATATCCGCCTCACTGCCGACATCGAGTTGACAGGCGATAAGCAGGAGATGAAACTCCGTACCGTTTATTTCGCAGAATAACAAAAAAACAAGCAAGATATGAAAACAAAGAAACTATTGATGCTCGCCCTTGGTGCATGCCTCTTGGCAAGTTGTGGAAACAAGTCGGCTTCGGGCGACGGAAAGATGGACGCGTTCATCGGCGATCTGATGTCGCGGATGACGCTGACGGAGAAAGTCGGTCAGCTGAACCTGCTTGCGGTACCCTCGTTCGTGTCGGGCGACAGCTCTGACGATAACGATAGTCGCGAACAGCTCATCATCGACGGAAAGCTGGGTGCTATGTACGGCTCGTTCGTGGCCGAGGATCTGTTGGCTGCTCAGAAGCTGGCCGTAGAGAAGAGTCGTCTGGGCATTCCCCTGATGTTCGGCTATGATGTGATTCATGGTCTTCAAACCGTGCAACCCATCCCCCTGGGACTCTCCACTTCGTGGAACCCAGAACTCGTGGAGCGAGGTACGCGCATTGCTGCCATTGAGGCATCGGCCTCAGGCATCAATTGGGTGTATTCACCGATGGTGGATATCTGTCGCGATGCCCGTTGGGGACGCATTGCCGAGTGCTTCGGCGAGGATCCCTATCTGAGTGGAGAGATGGGACGGGCGATGGTGCGAGGATACCAGGGCGATGACCTGAGCGACTCCACCACTGTGATGGCCTGCGTGAAGCACTATGCGCTCTATGGCGCTGCCGAGGGCGGTCGCGACTATAACATCGTGAACATGAGTCGTCAGGAGGCACTCAACGGGTTCCTGCCGCCTTATCGTGAGTGTGCCTTCGAAGGTGCAGGGTCGTTTATGGCCTCATTCAATGATTTCGAGGGCATCCCATGTCACGTGAACCACTATTTCATGACCGAACTGCTGCGCGATACCTGGGGATTCAACGGATTTGTGACCTCCGACTATGAGGGCATCAATGAGTGCGTGAAGCACGGAATGGGCACCATCGAGGATGTGTCGGCTCGTGCCCTGCAGGCAGGTGTGGATATGGACTTGAACGGTCAGGCCTATATGGACAATCTGGAGAAGCTGGTTAAGGACGGCAAGGTGAAGGAGAAGGACATCGACGTGGCTTGTCGCCGCATCCTCGAAGCGAAGTATAAGCTCGGCCTCTTCCAGGATCCCTACCGCTATCTGAATATGGATCGCTATAAGGCAGACATCCGCACGAAGGAGGCTCAGCAGATGAGTCGTGAAATAGCGCAGGAGTGCCAGGTGCTGCTGAAGAACGAGGGCGACGTGCTGCCACTCAAGAAGAGTGCGAAGATTGCGCTCGTTGGCTACATCGCCACATCGGGCAAGGAGATGCAGGGGTGCTGGGCGTTCTCGAGCTATGCCGACAGTTGCGTGACGTTCCTGCAGGGCATGCAAGAGGCTGTGGCTGGCGAGGGCGGCTCGGTGAGCTACGCCGAGGGTTGCTGGTTGCTCGAAGACGGGCAGCGCGAACAAGATCTTGTGAATCAGTATCTGGGTGCCTATAAGCCCGGTCAGAAGATAAAGCCCGTACACACCCGACAGCAGGCACAACTCGTGGCGGAGGCCGTAGCGTTGGCTCGCCGTAGCGATGTCGTAGTGGCTGCACTCGGCGAACTGAACAATATGAACGGTGAGGGAACCTCTCGCTCTGACATCACCCTCGGACGCACGCAGATAGAACTACTGAAGGCGCTCAAGGCTACGGGCAAACCTGTGGTGCTGCTATTGAGTACAGGTCGTCCCTTGGCACTCACCGATGCAGAACCCCTCTGCGACGCCATTCTCTGCACGTGGAACCTGGGCGATCAGGCTGGTCGTGCCGCTGCCGACGTGCTCTTTGGCGACGTGAATCCATCGGCTCGTCTCACCACCTCGTGGCCTCGCAACGTGGGTCAGTGTCCCATCTACTATAATCACAAGAACACGGGTCGCCCCCACGAGGACGGTAAACCTTATCAGCGCTTCAAGAGCAACTATCAGGACTGTTTGCACGGCCCGCTCTTCCCCTTTGGTCACGGATTGAGTTACACCACGTTCGAGTATAGCGACGTGACGCTCTCCAGCAATGAGAGCATGGCTGACGGCACTGTGAAAGCCTCGGTGACGGTGAAGAACACGGGGCAGCGCGACGGAAAGGAAGTGGTGCAGTTATATATTAAAGATGTGTATGCCACCTGCTCGCGCCCTGTGATGGAGTTGAAGGGCTTCCAGAAGATTTCGCTCAAGGCGGGCGAACAGAAGACCGTAGAGTTTGAAATCGGTCGCAAGCAGCTGGAGTATTACGACCATGCTCTGAAGCAGGTCGTAGAGCCAGGCGATTTCGAGATTATGATTGGTCATGATAGTCAGAACGTGAAGAAAGCAACACTTACTATTAAAAATTGAAGAATTGAAAATTGAAGTTTTATGAAGAAGATATTTTTTGCAATCCTTTCAGTAGTGCTGGTGTGCAGCTGTGTCCAGCAACTGAACGCTGAGCCGTCGTTCAGTGGCAAGTGGTATGCCCAGCAGTATGGCTGTCGCACGGTGGTGACCTTTAATGCAGACAGCACGCTCACCATCAAGAGTGAGGCCAATTCGAGTGCCAACATGACGGTGCCCTTCGTGGTTGCCGCTCAGACGGATTCCACGACTGGTGTGACCTCGAACACTCGCTACGACTTCGACCTAAAGATGTATATGGCCAATCATGGTGTGGCCATCTTCGACGGAGCCGACCATCTGCAGATAGGTGTGGCCTTCGGTCCTAAGGAGTATGTAAGTCGTCCGGTGAAGCCTGAGGATGCCATCCTGAGCCAGGGAAGCCTCGTGCTCGACCTCTATCGCGACTCCACCAAGGTCACATCTGTACTTGATAAGAAAGTCGATGTCCCCGCCGAGGCCAAACTTGCCTTCGAGCGCAATAAGCGTTTGGGCAAGGGCATCTGCATGAACGGCTACGTGGATGCCAACCCTGACGACGGCAACGATGCCCCGATGACGGAGCAGGACTTCCGTGAGATTCGAGAGGCCGGTTTCGAGAGCGTCCGCATTCCTATCACCTGGGTGAAACATTGCTCCAAGGAGGCTCCCTACACCATTGATGCCGACTTCTTCAAGAAGATTGACTGGACCATCGAGCAGTGCTTCAAGAACGACCTGGCCGTATCCATCGACCTTCACTACTATCCCGCTATCAACATGCCTTACGATGACGAGGTGCTCTCGTGGGATGAGAACCTGGTGCGCTGCAAGTCGTTCTGGCAGCAGATTTCAGAGCACTACAAGGACTACTCGAATGACATGTTCTTCTTTGACCTGCTGAACGAGCCGAACACCAAGCTGGGTGCCGACGACCTTAACAAACTCCACGCTGAACTCATCAGCATCATCCGCAAGACCAATCCTGACCGTACTATCATCGTAGGAACACCCAATCTCGGACAGACTTGGACACTGGGCGAGCTCACCTTCCCAGAGGGCGAATGGAACATCATCGTGCAAGGTCACTACTATCTGCCCCATACCTTTACGCACCAGAACCTGAGCTACGTGCCGAGTGCTATGAGCGGCAAACAGGTAGAATGGCTTGGCACTGACGAGGAGAAGGCTTCCATTATCCGCGATCTCGACTTCTGCAAGCGATGGAACGAACAGACGGGACGCCCAGTGAACATCGGCGAATACGGTGTCTGTCTGAATGCCCCGCAGGAGAGCATCAACCGCTACCTGCAGTTCATGCAGCAGCAGTTCCGCGAGCGTGGTTTCAGCAACCACATCTGGGCCTATCGTGGCCTCTTTGGAATCTATGATCTAAAGAATCACAAGTGGAATCAAGAAACTCTAAATGCACTGAAGTAATGAAACGAACATCAATAGCAATCATCCTCGCATCAACCGTCTTGGCAACATGGGCACAAAAGCCTGTGCTACCAAGCGATGCTTCTATCGAGAAGAAGATTGAGCGGCAGCTCAGCCGCATGTCACTCGACGAGAAAATCGGTCAGATGGTAGAGTTGGAGATTGGGATGATAACCTTTCGCGACCCCCGATATTCAGCTGAAGCTCTTGCGGAAATGGATGAAGTCCAGTTGGCAGAAACAATCGAAAAATTCGGGTTGGATAAACTTTACCATGCATCGGAACTCGTCCTGAAAACATCTGAAGAGCGGAAGGACAAGGAAAAACTGATGCAGCTCTACTGGCTCTCGAATGACATCGCATCAAAACTTCCGTTCCGGGTTGATGAGACGGCACTCGACTCAGTGATTAACAAATACAAGGTGGGCTCTATCCTCAATGCTCCGCAAGTGACAGCTCAAACACCAGAGATGTGGAACTATGTGGTGAATACCATTCAGGACGTTTCCATACAAGGTATCGGCATTCCCAACATCTATGGTCTCGACCAGATGCATGGCACCACCTATACGGCTGGTGGTACGCTCTTCCCTGGCAACATCAATATGGCTGCCACGTTCAATCGAGACTTGGTGAGGAAGATGGGCGAGATTGTGGCCTATGAGACGCGTGCATGCAACGTGCCTTGGATATACGGCCCCGACATCGACCTCGGACGGATGCAGGCTTGGAGCCGGCAGTATGAGGGTTTCGGCGAGGATGTCTATCTGACTTCTGAAATGGGGGCTGCAGCCCTGCGTGGTATGCAGGGTGATGACCCTAACCATATCAACCGTTATCATGTGGCTGGTTGTCTGAAGCATTATTTCGGATATGGTGCGCCCTATAATGGTCTCGACCGTTCGCCCATCCGTCTGAACTATGAGGAACTTCGCGAAAAGCAGTTTGCCCCATTCCTCCGTGGTTTCCGCGAGGGAGCACTGAGCATCATGACCAACTCGTCCAACGTGAACGGGGTGAAGGGACTGGTGAATCGCGAGTTCCTGACCGGTTGGCTGAAAGAGGGGTTGCAATGGGATGGAATGGTAGTGACCGACTGGGGCGACATTGACGGTGCCGTGAATTGTGACCATGTAGCACCAAATGTGAAGGAGGCCATCCGTATGGCCATCAACGCTGGTGTAGATATGATGATGGTTCCCTCACAGTTCGGCTATGGTCAATTGCTGAAAGAACTGGTGCAGGAAGGACGCGTCTCGCAGAATCGCATCGATGACGCCGTGCGGCGTATTCTCCGACTGAAATATCGTCTTGGACTCTTCGACCAGCCTAACACCTTCTCCAAAGACTATCCAAAATTTGGCAGTGAGGAGTTTGCCGAATATAGTCGGCAGGCTGCACTTGAGTCTATCGTCTTGTTGAAGAATGAACAGGTGCTCCCCATCCAGAGAGGCAAGAAGATACTCGTTACAGGTCCCAATGCCAATAGCATGCGCACCTTGAATGGCGGATGGAGCTATACTTGGCAGGGCGATGGTGCAGACCGTGAGGAATTCACCGGCCGCTACAACACCATCTACAAGGCCTTGCAGCATCGCTTCGGACGAGAGAACGTACAACTCGTTGAAGGGGTCACCTACGATAAGGTGTTGTGGGCAAAGGATGATGCCAGCCACATCGATGATGCTGTCAAGGCTGCGGGAACAGCTGACTATATCGTGGTTTGTATCGGTGAGAACAGTTATGCTGAGACGCGAGGCAATATAGCAGACCAGAACCTCAGCCCTAACCAGAAACAACTTGTCCGTGAACTCTCCAAGACGGGAAAACCGTTGGTGATGGTGCTCAACGAGTCGCGCGGTCGCGTCATCAGCGACATCGAGCCAATGGCCCAGGCCGTTGTGCACACCATGTTGCCAGGCAACTATGGTGGCGATGCGCTGGCCTTGCTGTTGGCTGGCGATGAGAATTTCTCAGGACGACTGCCTTACACTTATCCGGCCCAGACAAATGCTATGGTGAACTACGACTACAAGGCTAGTGAGGTACGTGAGACTATTCCTGGCGTCTATGACTACAACGCCAAGACCTACGAGCAGTGGTGGTTTGGCGCTGGCATGAGCTACACTACCTACGAATACAGCAATCTTCACGCAGACAAGACCGACTTCGACTGGACCGATGAACTGACTATCACCGTCGATGTAAAGAACACAGGCCGGATGGCAGGCAAGGAGGTGGTGATGCTCTACAGCTCCGACCTCTACGCCTCGATGATGCCCGACAATCGTCGCCTGCGTGGGTTTGAGAAAATCTCGCTCCAGCCAGGGGAAAGCAAGACCGTCACATTCCGTCTCCCAGCTAGAGAACTCACATTTGTTGGTCAGGATGGCCGCTGGATGCTTGAAGAAGGAGACTTCCGCATCACCTGTGGCGACCAGACCCTTATGCTGAACTGCACTAATACCCACGTGTGGGAAGAAAAGAATATTCCTGTTGATTAAAGTCTGTCTTTTTGGAATATATATTTAATCATCACGACAAAAAGACGACAAAATAACAAAAGAGAAAGCTAGGTTGTCGATTTTCAACTTCTTAGCTTTCTCTTCTGTCGGGATTGCAGATTCGCTCTATCGTATCATCGCTGATAGACTTACCCCATCGTCTTGGAGAAATCAGCATCACGTTGATGCCTCCTCCAAGAAAAGTCTTGAGGTCTCTTCTATCTTCGATTCTATCAATGAAATATTCGTTTTCTGCAATAGAACTATATTCGAATGGTATCTTGTTCATAAGCTTAAAGTCTTGATTCTCTGTAAAGTTACAAAATTATACCCAAAGGTATTATACCTTAGGGTATAATTAATGAAACTTTATGTTTTTCTCTCCATCATTATCTCTTTTTCAAGTGGACTCAGTAAAGTATTAAATAAGGGCTTTTTTCCTATCTCTTAAAAAAATACCACGGATAAATTCAATTTGTTCGTGTTTTAAAAATTGTCCCGTTTTCCCTTTTATGATATTGTGTGTAATCCGTTGCTTAATAGTGGTTTCTGCAAAAAGTTGCTGATTTTAAACAACTTTGTTTTAAACAACCTTGTTTAATTTGTTTTTTTTTGCTATCTTTGCATAAGATTTGCTGCATAGTATTAAATAAGGTAGTAATTATGAGAAAAAGTAAAGAAGCTTCGTAGCGTATGGCAATTACAGAGCCATGTTTCTTACTGTCTTTATGGAAGCAAAAAACTCATGATGGAACAGATGTTCCAGAATGACAGTTACTCATTCTATCGTTTTGGAGATTTCTTCTATCTGAACAAGATAAGCGAGAAAGACTGGGTGGAATATATCTGTCAGCGTTTCGAATCTACAGGCAAGCATATTTCGGAAGCCCTGGCTTGTAAAATCTGTCAGGTAACAGACTGATATTCCTCTTATGTACAGCAGTTGGCATGGTTTGTATGGTTGCGTGTACAAGATAATTCTGTAGTAACAGAAGAAGACTTAAAATCTGGGGTTTATCCTGCTTTCTCAGTCCTTCTTTTCAGGAATATGATGCAAGATTATAAAAAAAATGGCGTTTTATTTGTGTATATAAGAAATTTGGGGTATTTTTGCAAAAGAGTAAGTGTGTCCTGAGACAGAATAGAGTCCGATATTGGCTATATTTGATAGATTTC
>JAJXAL010000137.1:0-4567 GCA_021628325.1 Segatella copri
ATTTGATTCTTGCAAAAGCTTATTGGCTATACTATCTTTATAAGTAGCCATTTCAATCATTTCATGATGATGGCGAATAGAATCCTCGTAGGCAGCAACACAATTTCTTACATCATCTATAACTTTCTCATCTCGGCAAACAGAAAAATGCTTTTCGATGTATCGAACATTTGGGTCGTCAGATGGAAGAACCATCTTCAATGCCCGATATTTCAAGTCTGCTACCTCCCAAGCTTGATACTCTCGCCATTGGGCTAGGTTGCCCCAAATGGAGATGACAAGAGATAGAGCCAAGCCTCCAATGAAAAGAAGAACATACTTTGAAGTTGGCTCGAAGCGATGAGTCACTACTTTCTTCAGAGGTGTGTTATCCATTGCGTGAAGTTTGTCCTGCACATTTTTTGATGTGGCATTCAGCTCTTGTTTCACCTGATTAATGGTATCAAACAAGAGTTTGCTTCGCTGTTCATCTTTGCTTGCTTCTTTCTTGGTAAGGTCGGTAAAGATACAGATAGCCTCTCTTAATCTTACCAATTTGTCAATAGCTTCCCCTTCTTTTACAGCCATAGCAAGAATAGCTTTTTCAAGTTTGCTAGTATCAACACTTACAGAGGCCGGAGTGCTTTCCGCCTCTGTATTCTTTGGTGAGGCAGAAAGTTCATAGACTTTTTGCTCCAATCTCTCAACTGTGCCGTAGATGGCTTCTAACATTTCTTCTTTCATGTTCGATTCTAATTTTAAGTTTATGACTTGCATCAAAGGCTAAAGCCTCTTCTGCGTTTCTTCTTTTTCTTCTTGGATGATTCATCCTCTGGGAATTGCTCAAAGGTCTGTGCATTGGCAGAAGCAAAAAGTCCTATGGAAGAAATACCGTCCCAAGGGTCCTGGCTGCTCTCCGATATGAATGGCACCTGCTCATTCTTGCAACAGCCCTGCTCATATTGCTGAGCAGAGCTGGCTCTTGCTGATAAAAGGTTCTCCGTTCCCTCAAATCTCGCATTCAGCTTGCCAAAGCTATAGCCTCGGCTAATCTGCGTACCTTTGAAGCTATATCCATCCTTGCAGAAACGGATACCTTGTACCTTGGTTCTCTCCTTGTCCTTATAGACAAGCTCCAAGTGAACACCTTGCTTTGCAAGTTCATTCTTGAACTTTTGCCAACTATCTGCGACTTTCAAGGCATCTTTAACGGCATTGTGAATCTCGTATTTTGCACGCTCCGCATTGCGCAATTTGCGAGTGTTAGTCTTGCTTTTGTCCGTTCCGTAAGTAAGTCCATATTTGGATTTAAGAGCCTTGGTCACCTGCTCATTACGCCTGTAATCATTCCTGTCTGATATGAGTTTGCCCTCATTATTGATGCGGTTATATACGATATGACAATGTGGATTGTCCGTGTTGTGATGCCTTACGATGATGAATTGGTTTTTGGTGATGCCCATCATCTGCATGTATTCAAGGGCTATCTTAGCCATGAACTCATCCGTCAAACGTGGCTTGTCCTCGGGTTTGAAGCTCAATGCAATGTGTCCCACAGGCTTCTTAATCCTTGGATTTAGCTGCCTCTGTAGCTCGAAACTTTGCGTTATCTCGGCATTCGTGCCGAGTAACACACCATCCGAGGCGATGATTTTCGCCTCGTCCTTGCCTGTAACATAGCGGATGCAACCACCAAATGAGCTGCCC
The DNA here is from genome assembly GCA_021628325.1 of Segatella copri. GTDB lineage: Bacteria > Bacteroidota > Bacteroidia > Bacteroidales > Bacteroidaceae > Prevotella > Prevotella copri_R. The sequence goes on from JAJXAL010000137.1 coordinate 1,687, forward strand.
TTCTTTAGCTTGCCTATCATGTGGTATCCTCCTTTCTGCCCATACTGCTTGGCTTCGGTTTATAACTTGCTTGGCGATACTCGCCAAGGATTGCTTTCAATCTTCTCAACAAGTCCACCACATATACATGGGTTTCATGGAAACCTCTCTGATGCGACAGCTTGGTAAGTTGGTTGAGGTTGTTCGCCATGCCTATGAGATTCTTAGCGATGGCTATCGTCTCAGCGTTGTGTCCGCTGACCACCTCGCCGTTCAAGGCGGACTCACGGATGTACTCCGCCAACTTGCGGTTGGCTTTTCTCGCCCTCAGTCTCAAAGCCTCGTAGCTTGGCTTCGAGAACTTCACCGTGACAGACTTCGACAGCTTGCGAACCCTGCCCGTGGGCGGTCTTCCGCCCTTTCTCTTGTCCTGTTCCTGTACGTTTGTCATTCGATACACTGTTTATAGTTGGTACACTCACTTTCTGCGACCGTTGGGAGCAAAAAACCTCCGCCCTCATGGTGGAGCGAGGCGTTTTGGGGTTCCCAAAACATAACCTCGCTCCCTCTCAGAACACGTTAGTTGGAACTACAGCCTTTCAGCTATCCACGTCCAAGGTCGCAGACCTTAATTCTCACAATTTGCGCCAAGCCTCGAAGTCCTCTTCATAAAGGCTTAGGTGGTGGCGCACGATGTTCTCGATGATGCCCGATACGCTCATGCGTCTCCCTCCGAGGATGCGGACGACACGATCAAGACGGTCTCGTACATCGGAACTGACGAAGACTGGCTTGCGGTCGTCAATCCTTGGAACTTGGAGGAAGGTCTGCTGATACTCCTCCAATGTCGCCTTGCGCTGCTTGCCACTGATGCGCTTCTGCGGATTCGGTGGCGATTGAGCCTCGTTCGTTGATGTTTCCTCTCTATAGGGAGTTGTTGCAGCAACTTTCTCTACAATTGCTCTCAACTCTGGGTTCTCTACATCATCATAGAGAGAATTACAACTACTTGGATTGGCTTTGTTGCCATACGTAGATGGTTTAACAAAATCCAAATACTCTTTTTCCATCAGCTCCTTTTGCCCAGGAGCCAAGACTGCATCTTTTGTTCTTGCCATAGCTTATGCTGTTTTATTTGTTAGTATAGTGGTCACGGTTTGCACCATTGACCGATTGTCGGGTGCAAAGTAAGTGTACTGAGTGCAGCCATGCAACTGATTGGGTGTAACGTGGCAATTTAGTTGTGGCTTGCTTATTTGCATACCGAGATAGTTGTGAGAACTTCAACGTATTTCTCAACTCATCATTGTTCATGTATTCGTTGCAGTCGTGCAAGTTTTTCTTGTTGTTTTTGGCGTTGAAGTCGGCAAACCCCGGCAACATACTGCCACAGAAATTGAAAACGCTTGTTTTTAGATTGCCGTGCCTTATCTTTGCACTCACAAACGTGGAGCACAGCATATGCGTGGAGCTTTGCGACATATAACATAGTATTAACTTAGAAAAAAGAAAAGTATGGGATTCATCGTATTCGAGGAAGAGGCATTCAACTATCTTGATGCCCAGTTGGAGAACTTTGTGAAGCGCATGGACAGAATCCGTGAGCGCAGTGAGGACAAGACCATGAACAAGTGGCTCGACACGCAGGACGTGTGTCAGACGCTCAACATCTGCCCACGGACAGTGCAGACGCTTCGGGACAACGGAACTTTGGCTTATACGCAAATCAGCCACAAGACCTACTACAAGCCGGAGGACGTGATGGCTATCGTAGCAGTAGCGGAGGACAGGAAAAAGGACATGCGCTTTCGCAAGCGCACAGGTTAGGCTGTCAATATACAACAGCCACTTTATCCAATGCAGCAAGTAAACCGAGTAACGTAAGTATCAACAATAAAACGAGACAACTATGAGCAATGAAGTAATGACAAGAAACAGCGAGTGGATGAACCACATCGTGAACCACCTCAACCGAATGGTTGACAATTTTGAACGTGCCGTGATGAACTACCGCCCCATGCTTGACGGTGAGCGCTTCATGACGGACAAGGAGCTTTGTGCCAGGCTGCAACTGAGCCGAAGAACCCTGCAGGACTACCGAAACAACGGTGTCATCCCGTATATCCAGCTTGGCGGAAAGATACTCTACCGCGAGTCCGACATTCAGAAGATTCTGATGGCTAACTATCGTGAGGCGTACAGAATGAAGGGCTTGTAGGAGAAATACATGTCCTTGATGAGTGGGGTGAAATGAACAAGGCGACAACGTATAACTTACCGAGCGTGGTTGTTATAGGTTGTCGCCTCGTTTTATTGGCTATACCGAGTTGGTCGTGTTTGCCGGGTATCATTTGTGTTACCTGTATAAATCTAATACCATGCTAAAACACACTGCGGTGGTTCGCCCAAGTGGCTGGAGGCGCAAAGCCTCCAAGGAACGTTGCTTTATGGCAGGTCTATGCCATTGCGTTCTCTGTAAAGATACAGACCAGTTTAGTACGGCTTGTCTGTCTGCCGATGACGGACTGCATGATGAACTCCCGAAAGGCTCTGCTCTCAATGCTGTCAATACGGAAGGCTACCGCAATGACGAGTTCAAGGCTATACACATCATAGCTGATGCGGTCGTTCTTCCTGACATGACGGCGTACACCCTGCTCTTTCAGGATGCCGTCCTTGAATATAGCCTTGACAGCCTTGCGCACATGGCAGCCGAATACATTATACATGTCGGCAATCTCCTGCATGGTCATCCATACAGTATCGGTCGGCATGGATACCGTTCCGCTCTCGCTGATAGTTATAACTCCTCTGTTCATTTTCCAATAGTTTTTTCGTTCGATAATCTGTTCCTTTCTCGCTTGGCAATAAGCTTATCCATGTCATTTGAAATCTTCTGCTC
>JAJXAL010000137.1:4667-7411 GCA_021628325.1 Segatella copri
TGTTCCTTTCTCGCTTGGCAATAAGCTTATCCATGTCATTTGAAATCTTCTGCTCCGTCACCTGCGCATAGACCTGTGTGCTTGTAATGTCTGCGTGTCCCATCATCTTGGCTATGCTGCCGATGGGAATGTCCTCGTTGAGCATCAAGACTCCGAATGTATGGCGGCTGGCGTGGAATCCCAACTTATTGCTTATGCCAAGCACCATTCCAAGGGTATGCACATCAAGATAGATGTCTTTCTTCTCACCCAGTGGAAAAACAGGCTTGCTGTCGTCCGTGGTATTGTAGAGCGAAAGAATCTTCTCGGCTATCGGATGGAGCGGCACGAAGAACTCCACGCCTGTCTTCTCTCTTTCCTTGCGGATGAACTTCCTACCCTCGGAGTTCTCACTGATATGGTGAGGGTACAGTTTCTTTACATCTATATAGGATAAGGAGGTGAGCGAGGCAAAAATGAAACATCTGCGTGCAAGCTCCGTTCGCTCGTCAGCCATCGGGGTAGAGAGCATCTTGATGAAGTCTGCCTTGCTGATATGGGTCATCTTCGGGGCTGCCTTCTTCTCATACCCTATCTTGGCTATGGGATTGAAGCGGATAATGCTCCTGTCCACTGCCTTGTACATCAACATGTTCAGCCAGAGAAGGCAATGGTTCACGTAGCTGTCGATGCGTCCCTGGTCTCGTTTCAGGAATAGCTTGTATTCCTCCCCGAAATTCTCGTCTATGTCCTCAAAGGCGATGTCGTCCTTATCCAACGAATGGACAAAGGCTCTCAGGTTCTTCTGCCATGTCCGCTTGTGCAGAAAGGTTTGTCTGGCTTTTGCGGTTCGATACCATTCCACGATGGTATCACCAAAGTTCAGCAAGAACCTTCCTGTCGTGTCCTTGTCCTTCAACACAGCCTTCAGCATTTCCACGGTGATGATGCCATTGGCGGTAAGAAGTGAGTTGTATTTATCCTTGACCTCAGCAAGGAAACTTGCCAATCGTCCGTTGTCCCTTGCGTTCCGTACCTCTCCCTTCTTGGCGTTCCACTCCTGTGGTGTACAGGATATGCCTGTGGAAATGGCTGCACTTTTGCCGTCAACGGTGATGCGGCAAAGTATGTTGGCTGTTCCGTCTGCCTTCACCTTCTGTCTGTTGATGTAAGGCAAAATTGAAAATGTACTTCTGCTCATAGTTGTTGTCCTTATAATATAATAATGTAGTTGAACTGTAAAAAGAAAAGTTGAAAGCCTTGTTCATAATGCGAGAATAAAGTCCTTCTCGGTTGCAGCGATGAACTTGTCCATGTCCTCAAACAGCTTCTTTTGGGTCACTCTCGCATACCGCTGCGTCATCTTCACATCCTTGTGACCGAGCATCTTGCAGATGGTCTCCATCGGCACACCAGCCTCCAGCGTAATGAGGCTGGCGAACGAGTGTCGTCCCGAATGGTAGGAATAGGTCTTGCTCGTTTCCGCCAACTTGCAGATGGTGATGAGATCGATACGAACACGATTCGTGCTCAGCAATGGGAAAAGGGTATCTCTTGCCCCGTCCTCGTATTTCGCCATCAGCTCCAACGCCTCGGGCAGGAGTTTCACCCTGGCAAGTGTTCCGGTCTTCTTGCGGTTATAGATGAGCCATTTGTCGCCATCCTCCAACACCTTGACATTGGCTTTCGTGATGGAAACGGTGTCTATGAAGGCTGTTCCTGCATAGCAGGCGAAAAGAAACAGGTCACGGCTAACGGATAGTCTCGGCTTGTCTTCGGGCAGTTCCACATCACGGATTTTTATGAAATCAGACATGCTGAGAGCCTTGGGTGTCGTAACCCTTGGAGTGCCAACCCGATAATGGGCGAACAGCAGGTTCTTGCACAAGCCTCGCTCAAAGGCGATGCGGCACATCTTCTTGAAGAGCGACACATAGATGGTGATGGTTCCTGATGAAAAGCCTTTCTCGTCAAGCAAGTAATGGTGAAAGTCACTGATGAAAGGCTCGGTCAGCTGTCCGAAAGCCAAATCAGTCAACCTATACTTCTCCCCGATGAACTCAGCGAGATTCTTGCGAATCTTTCTGTAAGTCCAGACACTGCTCTTCGACATATCGATGCCCTCATGGGTGCTGAGTTCACTGATATGCTCGTCCACGAAGGAGAGAAGGGTGGTCTGTGTCTTGACGCTGCCCTGCAAAGCCTCCTTGACATCCTTAGCCTCGAAGTCCGTTCTCTTTTCCACAAGCACATCGAAAGCCTTTTGGATGGAAAGCAACAACTGCCCGATGTCCTTGTTGGTTTCCACGGCTTCCTTGCTCTTGCCCTCCAATCGGCTGGCACGAGGATTCCAAAGCGATGGAGTGCAAGACAACTTGCAGGAGAACTGCGCCATAGTCCTGTTCACCGTGATGCGTCCCATGATGGGAGCTTTTCCGTTCTTGTCCATTCCGCTCTTTTTTAGGTAGAGCAACACCTTGAATTTTTCGATTTTCATAACGCTTACATTTTGAGTGTGCAAATATAATCATTTTGTAAGCGTTCCTTGATACGCAAAACATTGAGAATCAGCGCAATAAAATCCGTTGATGCACAAAGTTGCCTTTCCGCATTGTTACCTGCTTTGCATAGGTAACTGTGGCTCACGATTTAGTAACTGAACTACTTCAATATTCCTCACTCGCTTGCTTTATGCCGATTTGGCAACTTTGTGCAAATCTACTCATTCCCAACTGTTTACGTTCCAACCTCTCTTATTCTCCTTT
>JAJXAL010000248.1:0-1444 GCA_021628325.1 Segatella copri
ACGGTAGCTGAGTTGTTGTCAGTTACGTAGATGAATGGAACTGGGTTCAAAGAGTGAGCGGTATTTGGTGTACCGTCCTCGTTGATAGCGTGGTCTGCATTACCATGGTCAGCGATGATGATAGCCTCATAATCGTTAGCCTTGGCAGCCTCGATAACGTCCTTTACGCAGTTGTCAACAGCGTGAACAGCCTTAGCGATAGCATTGTAGATACCTGTGTGACCTACCATATCACCATTAGCGAAGTTTACAACGATGAAGTCGTACTCCTGAGTGTTGATAGCACCAACCAACTTATCCTTTACCTCGTAAGCGCTCATCTCTGGCTTCAGGTCGTAAGTAGCCACCTTTGGAGAAGGAACCAGGATACGGTCCTCACCCTCGTATGGAGTCTCACGACCACCATTGAAGAAGAATGTTACGTGAGCATACTTCTCAGTCTCTGCAGTGTGGAGCTGCTTCTTGCCCTGTGCGCTCAAGTACTCACCGAGGGTATTCATTACGTTCTCCTTAGGGAAGAGGATGTGAACACCCTGGAAGCTTGCATCGTATGGAGTCATGCAGTAGTACTGCAAGTCCTTGATGGTGTGCATGCCTTCCTCTGGCATATCCTGCTGAGTCAATACCTGTGTCAACTCCTTGGCACGGTCGTTACGGTAGTTGATGAAGATAACAACATCACCCTCCTGGATAGTACCGTCAACCTTAGAGTTATTGATTGGCTTGATGAACTCGTCAGTTACGTCCTCATCATAGCTCTCCTGCATTGCCTTCACCATATCGTCAGCCTGCTTACCCTTACCCTCAACGAGCAAGTCGTATGCTTCCTTCACACGGTTCCAGCGCTTGTCACGGTCCATAGCATAGAAACGACCTACGATGCTTGCGATGTGTGCACCGTTCTTGTCGCAGCAAGCCTGCACCTCCTCGATGAAGCCCTTACCGCTCTTAGGGTCTGTATCACGACCATCCATGAAGCAGTGAACGTATGTCTCCTTCAAACCATATTCCTTACCAATCTCAATCAACTTGAAGAGGTGATCCAAAGAAGAGTGAACACCACCGGTAGAAGTCAAGCCCATCAAGTGGAGTTTCTTACCTGTCTTCTGAGCATAGCTGTAAGCGTTGATGATCTCCTGATTCTTCAAGATGTCACCGCTCTCGCAAGCCTTGTTGATCTTAACGAGGTCCTGATATACCACACGACCTGCACCGATGTTGAGGTGACCTACCTCTGAGTTACCCATCTGACCTTTAGGAAGACCAACGTCCTCGCCACAAGTCTGGAGAGTAGAATGTGCTGAAACTGCTGTCAAATAATCGAGATAAGGAGTTGGAGTCTTGAAGATAACATCACCCTTATCATGCTTACCGATTCCCCATCCGTCGAGAATCATTAAAAGAGCTTTTTTTGCCATAATTACATAAAATAATTTAAATTCGA
>JAJXAL010000021.1:0-40896 GCA_021628325.1 Segatella copri
GATGAAGCAGGACGGCACAATCACCTTTACCGTAAACGTAAAGAATACAGGTAAGCGTGCCGGAGCCGAGACGGTTCAGCTCTATATCCACGATGTCAAGTCATCAGTAGACCGACCTCAGAAGGAGCTGAAGGGATTCCAGAAGGTTTATCTCCAGCCAGGTGAGAGCAAGGATATCAGCATCACCATCAGCAAAGAGGCCCTCAGTTTCTACGATGAGGCATCTTCATCCTGGAAGGCTGAAGCCGGAAAGTTTGAGGCTCTTGTTGGTAATGCAGCCGATAACCTGAAGCTCAAGAAAGCCTTCGAGCTCTTTTAAAAGAGAATGATTCGATTCTGAGAAATTGAACGGAGGGAAGAAATAAGATATAACGCATAAAAGTTTGTTACGGTGAAACGCCGTAACAAACTTTTATTGTTTTCCCCTGCTTTTCATCCATTGACAAGCTTGCGTAGGAACGGGAATTTTCCAAAATATCAACATCTTGATTATCAGAAGATTAACCCACTTGACACCCTAAAACAGGGCGCATGGGTATCTGCAGCATTTACTCCTGAATTTTCGCAAGTTTGCGCCATCACGCCCAGAAAGGCTTATTTCATGCCAATCTGCTTCACGCGCTGCTCGAACTCTTCCCTGTCACAGATGGCACTATTCTTGATTTTGGCGCGATAATTATAGATAGTGTTCACAGAATAGTGAAGGAACTCGGCAATCTTAGAACTGTCCTCGATGCCCAGACGGATAAGGGCAAAGATACGGAGGGTGGTAGAAAGATGGCTGTCATCTTCGAGCACGATACGCTCTTCAGGCTTCAAGAGGGCATTGAACTCCTCAACAAAGTCAGGGAAGAGCTTCAGGAAGGCGGAATCGAAATACTCATACAGCTCACCCATGTAGGGCTCGCCAGCCTCCATCTGCTCCAGCAACTTGTTGAGTTCTCTAGCCTTCACCAGTTTCACTACTCGCTTGCGCATGGTCTCTATCTTGTCGACATAGATGGCACAAAGGCGCAGAAAGCGACCAATATATACTTCCTTCATCTTGTTACTCTCGTTGAGAGAATGGTTCATCTCGTTAAGAGACTGGTTCATCTCGTTGAGTGACTGGTTCATCTCGTTAAGACGCTCATTTGCCAACTGCAAGGCATGGTTGGTTTCCTTCAGCTTATGATGGGCCGCAGCAATGCGCTTGCGCTGCTTGTTGGCATAGTAGAGCAAGACCATAACCACAAAGAGAAGCAGGACAGAAAACGCTACCATGAGCCGCAGATGCTGGTTGCTCGAAGAAAGTTCTTTCTGATAGCCCTCCTCAATCTGCGTGAGCACAGGCATGATCTGGCGGCTGCGGCTAGGCGTATTGAAAATGGTAGCCGACTGCCAGGCAAACTTGATATACTCATGAGAGCGCTTCTGCTCGCCCGGGTCGGCGTTGAGAAGATTGGCAACTTCCCAGAGAGACCCCTGGTCCATCACAGCCAACTGGACATCGCAGATAGCAGAACGCAAGAGGCAGCGGAGGAACTGTTCTTTATCACCAAACTGATTGTAGGTCAAGCCGCGATAAAACTGTACAATGGCATACTGATGGGTGCCCGGTTTCGTCATCGCCAGCCGCTTATCGCTCAATCGCAAAGCCTCCTTCATATTGCCTGCATCGCGTGCCCTCACCTCCTGCATCTGCAGATAAAGGTCATCATCATGGCTGAATGTGCTGTCTATTGCAGCCTGATAGGTATTATGCTTGCCGGTATAATATTTCTTCAAAGAGGGAACGTTGGAATAATATGCCATCTCGCCATACAGATGCTGGCAAGCCCAGAGGTAGTTGCGTTTGCCCTCAGCATCAAGATCAGCGATATTGACAGACTTCAGCAGGTCGTACGATTCGGCATAATCGCCCGTGGTAGATTCCTGGAAAGCAAGCAGCGCCTTGGCATTCCCCACCTTCTTTTTATCACCCATTCTGAAGGCAAGTTCCATACACTGGTTGATGTATTTCAGCGCCATGTCGTTCTTGTAGGAGCGGTATTCCTCGAAGAGAGCAAAGCAGGCATCATACTTACTGCTTAGCCGCCTTGCCGCCTTCAGTTTCTGCTCCCAATCGCGAATTCGGGCTTCACGTACCTTCACATAATCAGCCGAATGGGCAATGGCGTTGTCCAGACTCTGAAAAAGCTGCTCTATATTATCTGTTGTTTTTGCTGCAAGAGAAAGAGGCATCAAGACAAAGAGCAGGAAGAAGAATGCCTTTCCCCATAATTCATTTATGCGATACATCAACTTGATTCCGTTAAGATTGATTTATTTTCATGAGGTTTCACGTGCAAAAGTAATAAAAAAATCGGAAACGACAAAATCTAATATAGAAGAAATATAGATTTCTTCGCATATTTCTTCTATACCACATCCACTTTTTGTATATCTCCCATTTTTCTTATCTATCTCATTATCAGACACATCTCTTCCTGGAAAAGAAAATTTTATCCACATTTTAACATTTCTATCGCGCATCGTATCATCTTTTTTATTATCTTTGCAGAAGATAAACATCAAAAATAACAATTAACATAATAAACAATGAGAACAGCACTTTTATCACTCACATTTCTTTTGGCTGGTTCTATGGCAGCACCTGCTTTCGCCCATACGGCAGCCCCTAAGAAAAAAGTAACTGCCACAACCAAGAAAGGCAAGATTCTGCCCATGAAGGAGTATATCGCCCAACTGATGGCGAAGATGACGCTACAGGAGAAAATTGGGCAGTTGAACCTGATGGTGGCTGGCGACATCACAACCGGTGGCGCACTTGACACTCAGGTAGGTAGCGACATCGCCCAGGGCAACATGGGCGGAGTTTTCAATATCAAAGGCATCGACAAAATCAAGGCACTGCAGGAAATCGCCATCAAGAACAGCCGTCTGGGCATCCCGCTGCTCGTAGGTATGGACGTGATTCATGGTTACGAAACGATGTTTCCTATCCCTCTCGCCCTCTCCTGCTCATGGGATACCGAGGCGATGAAGAAAGTAGGCGAAGTATCGGCCAAGGAAGCCAGTGCCGACGGCATCAACTGGACTTTCTCTCCTATGGTAGATATCGCACTCGATGCCCGCTGGGGACGAATCAGCGAAGGAAATGGCGAGGATCCTTATCTGAGCGGCGTGATGGGAGCAGCGATGACTCAGGGCTACCAGGGCGTGGATATGCGCACAGAAGAGATTCTGAGAGCCAACCGCATCATGGCTTGTCTGAAGCATTTCGCCCTCTACGGAGGTGTTGAGAGCGGAAAGGAATATAACACGGTAGATATGAGCCGCGTGCGCATGATGAACCAGTATCTGCCACCTTACGAGGCTGTGGTGAAGGCAGGCGTAGGCAGCGTGATGTCATCATTCAATCTCATCGACTACATACCAGCTACAGCCAACAAATGGATGATGACCGATGTCTTGAGAAAGCAGTGGGGATTCAAAGGTTTGCTGGTTACCGATTACGCTTCTATCGCCGAGATTCTGCAGCACGGAACGGCTAAAGACCTCAAGGAGGCTTCAGAACAGGCACTGAAGGCAGGTACCGATATGGATATGTGCTCCAACGCCTTCGTAAAGCATCTGGCAAAGAGCATAGCAGAAGGGAAGGTGAGCGAGGAGGATGTGAATATCGCCTGCCGCCGCATTCTGGAAGCGAAATATAAACTGGGCCTGTTCAGCGACCCTTACCGCTACTGCAACACCAAGCGCAGCAAGAGCGAGATTTACACCGCAGAGAACCGTCAGGCTGCCCGCGATGTGGCTGCAGAGACCTTCGTGCTTCTGAAGAACGAAGGCTGCATCCTGCCACTGAAGAAGGAAGGAAAGATAGCCCTGATTGGTCCGCTTGCCGACACCCGAAACAACATAGCCGGCACATGGAGCGTGGCTCAGGAACCATCTAAATATACCACCATCAAGGAGGCGATGGAGCATGCACTTGCCGGAAAAGCCACCTTATTATATGCACAGGGATGCAATATCTGGCGAGACAGACAAATGCAGAAGAACGGCGAATTAGGAAAGGCTATCAACTGGGGCGACGAGGCTGAAATGAAGGCAGAAGCACTGAAAATTGCAAATGAGGCAGACGTGATAGTTTGTGCTATGGGTGAAAGTGCTGACATGAGTGGCGAATGCAGTAGCCGTACCAACCTGGAGATGCCGGATGTACAGCGCGAACTGCTTGCCGAACTCCTGAAGACGGGCAAGCCGGTAGTGCTCCTCAACTTTGCAGGCCGTCCTACGGTTCTTACTTGGGAGAAGCAGCATGTACCAGCCATCATGAATGTATGGTTTGGCGGTTCAGAGGTGGGCGATGCACTCTGCGATGTCATCTTTGGCGACAAATCGCCATCGGGTAAGCTCACCACTTCGATGCCTAAGACCACCGGTCAGGAGCCTCTCTACTACAACCATCAGAACACCGGTCGCCCGGTACCAGATGATAATGAGATGTTTGCCAAGTTTGCCAGCAACTGTCTGGATGTAAGCAATGGTCCGCTCTATCCTTTCGGTTACGGCTTGAGCTATACCTACTTTTCATACGGCAACTTCCGCCTGAGCAGCCAGGAGGCGGGCATCAGCAATGAGGAGGCTACCGAATGGCAGGATGGCAAGAAGATTACAGCCAGCGTCACCGTTAAGAACAATGGCTCCCGCGATGCCGACGAGATTGTGCAGCTCTACATCCGCGACCAGGTAGCCAGCATCTCCCGCCCTGTAAAGGAACTGAAAGGTTTCCAGCGCATCCATCTGGCAGTAGGTGAGAGCAAGGAGGTAAGCTTTGATATCACCCCAGATATGCTCAAGTTCTATAACGCAGATCTGAAACACATCATAGAACCTGGCGACTTCCAGATTATGATAGGAGCCAACAGTAAAGATGTAGAAACAATGAAACTGAGCGTGAAATAAACAATAAAATCGCCCTGCAAGAAGCAAAGCTATGTTGAAAAATGCTTTCCTTCTTACAGGGCGATTATCATCTACAGAGCCCACTTCAACAGAAGGCTCAGTTATGGATTCTATCCTTTAGGATTACTTACTCATCTCGAAACCTACACGCATACCATCGTAATTATTGGCGATAGTACCGATAGCGCTGAGGGTAGAACTGCCCTTGAGGGCACCCATGGTCTTGATGAGGTTGAGCAACTTCTTCTGGTCGAAGAGCAGGCTGATGCCGTTGGTAGTCTTCGTAGCATAGCCCGACATACTCAAGAGCAAGCCCTTCAACTGAATGGCATGAGTCTTCTCATCAAAAGTATAATTACCCTGCCATGACTTGCCGTCAATCTTTGAGGTGAAAGTGCCATCTGTATTGAAGGTGAAATAGGTGTTTGAACCGCTGAAGCCAAACTTGCTGTAATACTCACTCAACTTCTCCTCTACCTTGTTGGCAGCAATCTCACCGCCAGCCTTTGCCAGGAGATTCTCAGAAGTAAAGGCGCATCCAGGCTTGCTGTACTTCCAGGTATGGGCACAGAGATCCTGCTTGCTGAAGGTACCTGAACCGATTACATTGTTCAGAATACCATTGATAATGCTGCTACCTGCAGAGCTGCTGCTGTTAGAGTTTCCGCCCAGTACAGCACCCAAGATACCTGCTACGGCAGAACCTGCATTGCTGGTTGCACTGGTAGATGTAGCGGCATTGCTGGTTGTTGTTGCTGCTGTATTTGCTGCAGCCGTGTTAGATGCTGTGCTAGATGCTGTAGAAGTTGTCTTCTTTGTAGAAGTCTTCTTGGTCGTTGTCTTCTTAGAAGTCTTCTTAGTTGTCTTCTTAGCCGTCTTCTTAACCGGCATCATCTCAGACATTGAGGCATTGAGCGCAGCCTCGTTCATAGCGCTTGCGTTGCTGCCTGCTGTGCATGCGAGCACGAGGGCAGCCAAAAGAAATACTTTTTTCATTGCTTTCTATATTTTATTATTATCACTCTTATTTATATATACCAATACTTCTTTTTCATTCTTTCGGGTGCAAAGTTCGCAAAAAAATCGGGAATATGATAAGAAATATCCCTATTTTGCGGTATGAATCTCCCTAAAAAGCTCATTATTTCTACTTTTTTTACGTTATTATAGACGATTGCGATGACAAATCGTTTAAAAGATAATGAAAAAATCATTCAATATAGGCAGAATATCGTTAGAAAGGGGGAAAACAGTTCAAACGATTGCACGTTTTTTTGACATAAATCAAAAAATAACGAATAAAACACGCATTTTCATGCATTTTGTACCTAGAAATAGGTAGAAACTTCTATCTTTGCAACCAGTTAACAAATATCAATAGGTTATGAATGATTTAATTAAGGTAAATTCAGAGAATCAGAATCAGGCTATCGATAGATGCCAACAGATTCTTCAGGATCGCCGTGAAGCTCTTGCTGCTAAGGCAAAGAGAAGAGGTTAATCCCCTTCAAAGACACGAAGTAAAAGGAGGAAAAGATGAAGTTCTTATAAGGACGCATCCTTTCTTTTTAAAGAGAGATTTTTCGAAACGACTCTTAAATGATGAGTTTCAGAAATTTTGGGAAAAGAAAAAAACGTAAAAAATCCCGTTGTCAGCCATCTGGCTTGTACAACGGGATTTTTACGTTTATTATTCAAGTCCGAGATTTTACTTCTCGTTCTTCACTGCCTTCATGATGATCTCGAAGTGATTACCACTCTTCAAGATGACATTCTTCAGGAAGTCTGAAATCTCAGATGCCTTCAGATTCTTCACCATCTCCTTGTAATCGCTATGAGTATCAACACCCATACGCTCGAATGTGCTCAATGCACCGAGCCAATAGCCATTAGTCTTTTCGCTTACAGCTGCCTGCTTCAGGAGAATCTCCTTTACCTTCTGAAGGTCTTCTGCATTTGGCTGAGCTACGGTCTCTTCCATACCCTTGAAGAAATAAGGAATAGCGATATCCGACTTCTCTGGGTTCAACTGAGCCACGGCTGAAATAGAGATGGCTACCTTGTTGTCATAATCACGAAGCAAACCATAGTTTGCACCTGCATGATAAGCAGCGCTGAGTTCCTCACGGATAGTACGCAAATACTTCATCTCCAAAAGGCGGGCTGAAACATCAGCAAGAACCATATACTGCAAGGTGAATGGAGCCTTGGTATACCAGATTTCTGTAGCCTGGTTCTGTGGGTTCTCCATTGCCTTGGTAAAGACATTGCTAACCTTACCATTAGCATAAGGAATCTGCTTGTTCTTCAGCTTGAAGCCATTGTTTGGCAGACTGGCAATATACTGCTCGATGAGTGGGAGGAGAGTCTTCTCATCATAGTTACCTACGAAATAGAAGGTGAAGTCCTTGGCATTGCCGTAGAACTGCTTACCAATCTCCAGGATACGGTCGTAATTGAGATCCTTGATGTCGCTTGCCTCTGGTACACGGGCAAGTTTGCTGCCCAAATAGAGAGTACTCTGAACAGAATCCTGATATACGAGGCTTGGGTTGTTGCTCTTGTTGGCAAGAACAGTAGCCATCATACTCTTCATATTGTCGAAGCTCTTCTGGTCCTTGCTTACTGCGGTCATCTTGAGATAGATGAGCTGCATCAGGGTTTCGATGTCCTTAGGAGTAGAATTACCCTTCAAACCATGATTGAATGGACTCAAGCTGAACGAAACGCCAGCCTGCTTACCAGCCATAGCCTTTTCAAGTTCATTACTTGAGAAATTGCCAAGACCACTGGCATCGAGCACATCAGCTGCGAATGCCGCATTCAGGAAGTCTGCCTTGCCGAAAGTAGAATAACCCACATTGGCTGAAGCTGCGAAGGCAATCTCGTTGTCCTTGAAATCGGTCTTCTTCAATACCACCTTAGCGCCATTAGAAAGAGTCAACTCCTTGAAGCCCAACTTCTTGTTCTCAACAGTCTTCTTAATCTTACCAGCCTTAGGGGCCTGAGCAATAAGAGGTTCCTGCTTAACATTATCCACATAAGCCTCGAGCTTCTCAGCACGTACCTGCTTTACGATGGCAGAGAGTTCCTGCTCTGTAGGATAAACAGCACCAGCCTGCTCACGCATCATAACCAATGAAACAAGATTGGTATCGCTCTGGCAAACCAACTGCTTGGCATAGCTGTTGATAACCTCAAGAGGCAAGTTTGGAACTACCATCTTCCAAATCTGGCTCTCCTCTTCTACTGATGGAATAGGCTCGTTAGAAGTGAAGTTATCCACATACTGGGTGGTAAACTGCTCGTTCTTCATCTTATCCTTGTTGGCAAGCGCCTTGTCAACCTGGCTCATGAACTCATCCTTGGCACGCTGATACTCAGTAGCTGTAAAGCCGAACTCATGCATACGCTGTGCCTCGCGGAGAACAGCAGCATAAGCCTCCTTAATCTTTCCTGGCTTAGCTACACCGGTAAGGGTGAAAGCATCTTTAGTGCTTGAAATCAGGTATGAATCATCACCGGCATTTGCCTGGAGATATGGACAGTCTGGCTCCAATGCCTTCTCAGCATAACGGGCAGCAATCATAGAAGAAATCACGTTATCCATGTATCCCTTCAGGAGATAGCTCATGTTGCTCTTCAGAGAATCAGGCACAGCATTGTGCTTCATATAAACCTGGAAGAGATCAACCTGCTGCTCCTTATCCTTGTCGACAACATAGATGGCTGAATCATTATCAGCTACTTCAACCTTCTCTATCTTAGCGGCATTCTTAGGCACCTTGATACCAGAGAAGAGTTCCTTGATCTTAGCTTCGATATGATTAATATCTACATCACCCACGATGATAATTGCCTGATTGTCTGGGCGATACCACTTGCGATAGTAAGCGCGGAGAGTTTCTGGCTTACAGCCATCGATAACGCTCATCAAACCGATAGGGAAACGGTAGCCATACTTTCCGCCCTGATAGAGCTTAGGAAGTGAACGCTCTATCATGCGCTGCTGGCCTACAATGCGCATACGGTACTCATTGTGTACCACATCGCGCTCGCTCTCGATAGCATCCTCGGTAAGACTGATACCGTTACTCCAGTCCTTGAGGATAAGCATACAGGAGTCTACGGCTGTTGCACGGGTAGTAGGAACGTCGGTAAAGTAATAAACAGTCTTCTCTACTGCTGTATAGGCGTTGAGATTACGGCCATACTGTACGCCAATGCTCTGCAGATAGTCCTGCAGAGAGTTGCCCTTGAAATGGTCGGTACCATTGAAGGCAAGGTGCTCCAAGAGGTGAGCCAAACCGCGCTGGTCATCATTCTCATTGATAGAACCCACTTTCTGTGCAATGTAGAAACTGGCTACATGCTCAGGATAACTGTTGTGACGAATGTAGTAAGTCAATCCATTATCAAGACGACCTATCTTCACATTCTTGTCTACCGGAATAGCTGGCATCTGCTGTGCCATCGCTGTACCGGCAGAAAGGAACAGCAC
Organism: Segatella copri; assembly: GCA_021628325.1. Taxonomy (GTDB): domain Bacteria; phylum Bacteroidota; class Bacteroidia; order Bacteroidales; family Bacteroidaceae; genus Prevotella; species Prevotella copri_R. Next base: position 9,452 of record JAJXAL010000021.1, read on the forward strand.
TACTGCTGCAAAAATCTTTCTTAGTTTCATCTGATTTTAATTATTTATGTATTTAATGTTTTCTATATCATTCTTTCTGTATACCTTATTATATATATATCATGCTACTTAATAAGTTCACCTATATATAAACGATAAACCAAGCAATATGGTTATCTTCTGCGATGCAAAATTAAGAAAAATAAAAAAGATTTGCAAACATTTTAGAGAATATCTTCCCGATGTATGCAAATCTTAACCTAAAACTAACATTGGAGGCAGAAAACCAATCCTAACCTACATGAAAACTCTTCATCCATGAACCTCTGAAGAGACGGAAAAGGAAGAGGATTCCCCTGAATGTGAGTTCGGTAGCCATCGCTATCCATACTCCCTCCAAGCCATAACTCTTGGAAAGAGCATAAGCCAGGGTAAGGCGTACCAGCCACATGGTTCCAAGATTGATCATCGCCGGTTTCCGGGTATCGCCCGCTCCAACACAAACACAATAGGTCACGATGCTGGCTGCAAAGAACGGCTCTGCAAAAGCCTCGATGCGCAGACAGACGGTTCCCAGCTCACGGATACTTTCTACCGGAGAAAGAACGCCAATCATCTCAGGAGCAAAGACATACATCACCACTCCCATCACAGCCATCACAGCCATTCCAAGTCCTACTGTCATATAAGCAAAATTCTTGCACCAACCTACTCGCCCTGCTCCATGCGTCTGTCCCACCAGGGTGGTAGCTGCATCACCAATACCATAGCCTGGCATATAGCAAAGACTCTCTGCCGTAATAGCGAAAGAATGGGCAGCGATGGCTATATTGCCAAGAGGTGCCACAATCATGGTACTCACTATCTGCGCTCCACTCATCAATATGTTCTGTATGGCTATCGGAATGCTGATTTTACAGGCATTATGAACATACGACCTGACCCAACGGAAACGGACATGGTCCTGACGGAGATTCAGTATCTTATTCTTGAAACCTGCAATATAAAGATTAGGCAGAGAGATGCAGACATAAGCCATCGCCGTTCCTAAGGCAGCCCCCACAACACCCAACTTCAGGATATAGATAAACAGGTAATTGAACACCACATCGCAGATGCAGATCAATACTGCCATCACACTAGGCGTATGCATATTGCCCGCAGATTTCAGCATCATCTCGGATATATGATAAAGGAAAACGAATGGCAGCACCAGACCGTATATCAGAAAATAGCGAGAGGAATTGGTGGCTATATCGGCACCTCCACCCAACCAATAAGGCAGATAAGAATGAATGCCGATACAGAGAAGAGAAACAAAAACGCTGAACGCCACACCGCAAACCAGTGCATGGCGAAACACCTGACGGGCATTTGCAAAATCATTAGCTCCGATAAAATGAGCTACCTGTACTGAAAATCCAGTAGCCGCTGCACTGAGCAAACTACCAATAAGCCAGGTAGTTGACTCAATCAATCCGATACTGGCAGAAGCCTCTGCTCCCAGATGACCCACCATCGAAGCATCGATGAAGAACATCATCACCGTAGAAATCTGAGCCAGCATAGAAGGTATACTCAATCCTACAATAAGATTGAGTTTCTCGCGCCGATCCATCTCCCTACCCAGGCGAATCGACTCCATCAAATAATCTGTCTTCTTGCTATAAAGCATAAATTAATTTCTCGTATATCGCTCATACAAAAAAATATGTGCATATATCATTTCAAACATATGCACATACTTTTCTCTAAATCTTTATTCTTATTATTCAGTAATCCACTTCTTGCCAGAAGCTCTCTTATAACTCTTGAGCACCATCTCAAAACGGAGCATTGAATAGGCTGGAACACTACCATTCCCCGAGGAGCCATAAGCCAAGTCGGCTGGCATGAACACCTGCCAATGGTCGCCAGGGTGCATCTCCATCAACGCTGTGGTAAAACCATCTATCCACCCGGCAGAGCTTTGACTTGAGGCCTTATTGGTCTTTGCCTTTATAGGCAATGCCGTCGTCACGTCATACGTTCCGGTGAACGATTGGTCAAAGACATAACCTGTGGCATAAGAGTCGGTAGGTATCAACCTGCCACGATAGCTCATCTGGATGGAGTCGGTATAGAGGGGCGACCCGTTGCCATTGCCCTTGTTGAGCACATGCACTACGATATAGTCGGTGTCCTTGTACTTGAGCACCACCTGGCTGCCATTGACGCCCACATTAGGCTTCTGGTTGGCAAGGCTATAGTTGGGTATCACCTTCCACTCGGTACTGCCAGCGGCAATCTGTGCCTTGGCATACGCCAGCGTGTCGGCGAACGCCTTGTCGTTACGCTCCTGCCAGTTGGCATACTCGTCGGTGGTGGCATCATCTTCGCTACATGATGACAGTGTGATCACTGCCATCATGAGGAAGAAGAAATATTTCAAACTCTTAAGATTCATCTAAATGTATTTGATTAATTAGAAGTTCTTGATTTCCTTGCCAAGCTTCTTCAATACGCTAGTGATGCTTACGCGCTCCTCGATGATGCTGCGAAGATCTGAGATAGCTACGCGCTCCTGCTCCATGGTATCACGATAACGCAGAGTTACCTTATGATCGTTTGGAGTATCGTGGTCTACGGTGATACAGAATGGAGTACCGATAGCATCCTGACGGCGATAACGCTTACCGATAGAATCCTTAGGATCGCCATAGTGAGTATTGAAGTGGAACTTCAGCTCGTCTACAATCTCGTGTGCCAACTCTGGCAAACCATACTTCTTATCCAATGGGAACACTGCACACTTAACAGGTGCCAAAGCCTCTGGCAAACGCAAGACAACACGTGTCTCGCCATTCTCCAGCTTCTCCTCGCAGTAAGAGTGGCACATTACGCTGAGGAACATACGGTCTACACCGATAGATGTCTCTACATCGTAAGGTACATAGCTCTCGTTCTTCTCTGGATCGAAGTACTTGATAGAACGGCCGCTGTACTTCTCGTGCTGAGAAAGGTCGAAATTGGTACGGCTGTGGATACCCTCTACCTCCTTGAAACCGAATGGCATCTTAAACTCGATGTCGGTAGCAGCATTGGCATAGTGAGCCAGTTTCTCGTGATCGTGGTAACGGTAGTTCTCATTACCCATACCGAGAGCCTCGTGCCAAGCCAGACGAACCTTCTTCCAATACTCAAACCACTTCATCTCAGTACCAGGCTGGCAGAAGAACTGCATCTCCATCTGCTCGAACTCACGCATACGGAATACGAACTGGCGGGCAACAACCTCGTTACGGAAAGCCTTACCAATCTGGCAGATACCAAATGGCAACTTCATACGGCCGGTCTTCTGAACACTCAGATAATCTACGAAGATACCCTGAGCAGTCTCAGGACGGAGATATACCTTGCTTGTAGCATCGCTGGCAGCACCCATCTGGGTAGAGAACATCAGGTTGAACTGACGGACATCAGTCCAGTTCTTGGTACCGCTGATAGGGCAAACAATACCCTCATCCTCGATAATCTGCTTCAGCATCTCCAGGTTAGGACCCTGCATAGCCTCAGTATAGCGGGCATGGAGGTCATCAAACTTCTTCTGGTTCTCCAGAACGCGAGGATTAGTTGCACGGAACTGAGCCTCATCAAAGCTATCGCCGAAACGCTTCTTAGCCTTGGCAATCTCCTTGGCAATCTTCTCCTCATACTTAGCCATGTGATCCTCGATGAGCACATCGGCACGATAACGCTTCTTTGAATCGCGGTTATCAATCAATGGGTCATTGAAAGCATCAACGTGACCTGATGCCTTCCATACAGTAGGGTGCATGAAGATAGCTGCATCGAGACCAACAATGTTCTCGTGCAACAACACCATACTCTGCCACCAGTACTGCTTGATATTGTTTTTGAGCTCAACACCATTCTGACCATAGTCATAAACGGCAGCCAAGCCATCATAAATTTCACTACTTGGGAACACGAAGCCATATTCCTTGCAATGGCTTACAATTTTCTTAAAAACATCTTCCTGTGCCATGATTAAATCTTATTTTTTTCAAATTTTCGGCAAAGATACTCTTTTTTCTCGAAAAATTGTTGTATTTTTGCCATAAATTAATAAAATAAGTATTAAAAGCTATATATGAGCGACGAAATTAAAGATAAAAACGGTCTTGAAGAGGGAAAATCACCAAATTTGGAAAATTCTTCTACAGAATCTGAACAGGATGCTGCAGAAGATGCCAACGAGGAGATTTCGACCGAAGAACATTCCGATTATAAGCCGGTGAACCGATTCGATGCTTCTGCTGTACATCACCTCAGCGGAATGTATCAGAACTGGTTCCTCGACTATGCATCGTATGTGATCCTCGAACGTGCCGTTCCTCATATTGAGGATGGTTTGAAACCGGTACAGCGACGCATCCTCCACTCTATGAAGCGCATGGACGACGGAAGATACAACAAGGTTGCCAATATCGTGGGACATACCATGCAGTTTCACCCTCACGGTGATGCGTCTATCGGAGATGCTTTGGTACAGATGGGACAGAAAGACCTGCTCATCGATACGCAGGGTAACTGGGGAAACATTCTTACGGGCGACCGTGCTGCTGCTCCCCGATATATCGAGGCACGCCTCTCTAAGTTTGCTCTCGACGTGGTTTTCAATCCTAAAACTACCGACTGGCAACTCTCTTATGATGGCAGAAACAAGGAGCCTATCACGCTCCCTGCCAAATTCCCGCTGCTCCTGGCACAAGGTGCCGAGGGTATTGCCGTGGGATTGAGCAGTAAGGTTTTGCCACATAATTTCAATGAGATTTGCGATGCTGCCGTCCACTATCTCAAGGGCGAGCCATTCCAACTCTATCCCGACTTCCCTACAGGCGGTGCCATCGATGTAAGTAAATACAATGATGGACAGCGAGGTGGTGCATTGAAGGTAAGAGCCAAGATAGACAAGCTCGACAACAAGACACTCGTTATCAGCGAGATACCATTCAGTAAGACTACAGGCAGCCTCATCGATTCTATCACCAAAGCGGTAGAAAAGGGTAAGATTAAGGCACGCAAGGTAGACGATGTTACTTCAGCAAATGTTGAGATTCTTGTGCATCTGGCACCAGGAACTTCATCAGATAAAACGATGGATGCACTCTACGCATTCAGCGATTGCGAAATAAACATCTCGCCCAACTGCTGTGTCATCGAAGACAACAAGCCTGTATTCCTCACTATCAGCGATGTTTTGCGCCACAGCGTAGACCGCACAATGGGATTGCTGCGCAAGGAGCTGATGATCAGAAAGGGTGAATTGGAGGAGCAGCTCTTCTTCTCTTCTCTCGAACGAATCTTTATTGAGGAGCGCATCTACAAGGAGCGCAAGTTTGAGCAGAGTAAGAGTCAGGATGAGGTTGTTGCCTTCATCGATTCAAAACTCGAGCCATTCAAGGACAAGCTCTTTACTGCCGAAGTAGACGGTAAGGGTATGGTAGAATATGCCTTCCATCGGGAAATTACCCGTGAGGACATTCTCAAACTCCTGGAAATCAAGATGCAGCGAATCCTTAAATATAATAAGGATAAGGCAGACGAACTGCTGATGAAGATTAAGGCTGAACTTGCTGAGATTGAGAACGACCTGGCTCACATGACCGATGTAACCATCAACTGGTTTGAATATCTCAAGGGCAAGTATGGAAAGAACCATCCTCGCAAAACAGAAATCAGAAACTTCGATACCATTGAGGTTACCAAGGTAGTAGAGGCTAACCAGAAACTCTATATCAACCGTCAGGAAGGATTCGTTGGTACAGGTTTGAAGAAGGATGAATTCGTATGCAACTGCTCCGACCTCGATGACATCATCATCTTTTATAAGGATGGTAAGTTTAAAGTCACCAAGGTAGCCGACAAAATATTCGTCGGTAAGAATATCCTCCATGTACAGGTATTCAAGAAGAACGACAAGCGCACCATCTACAACTGTGTTTACCGCGACGGCAAGCAAGGCGATTACTTCATTAAGCGATTCAATGTAACCGCCATGACCCGCGACAAGTTGTATGACATCACCCAGGGTACACCTGGCAGCCGCGTCATCTACTTCACCGCCAATCCGAATGGAGAGGCAGAAATCATCAAGTGTACGATGGAGCCCGACCTGACGAAGAAGCGCCAGAGCATCTTCCTGGAGAAAGATTTCTCAGACATTCTGATCAAGGGACGTGCTGCCAAAGGTAATCTCCTTACCAAGCGCCCTATTCGCCGTATCGGTCTGAAGAGTCACGGCCACAGCACGTTAGGAGGCAGAAAGGTTTGGTTCGACCCAGACGTAAACCGCATCAACTACGATGAGAACGGCCGATTCCTGGGCGAATTCAATGATGATGATTCTATCTTGGTAGTACTCGACAACGGTGAATTCTACATCACCAATTTCGATGCCAACAACCACTACGAGGACAACATCATCCGCTTAGAGAAATGGGATGAGCACAAGATCTGGACGGCTATCCTTTACGATGCCGACAATCAGGGATATCCATACATCAAGCGATTCACGATGGATGCCACCAAGCGCCATCAGAATTTCATGGGAGAGAACCCTAACTGCAAGCTCATTTTGCTTACCGATACGGTTTATCCACGCATCAAGGTTACTTATGGCGGTGTGGATGCCATCCGTCCTGCCGAAGAAATCGATGCCGAACAGTTCATTGCGCAGAAGAGCTTCAAGGCAAAGGGTAAGCGCCTCACGACATTCAAGATTGACAGCATAGAAGAACTGGAGCCAACCCGATTCCCAGAACCTCCTTCTGAGGATAATGATGAGGAACCGGATGGTTCTGACTCAGAGAATGAAGGTGAAAACCTTGATCCAGATGCTGGCAAAAGCGAGCAACAGGTGATTGACGAACTGACTGGTCAGACCAATCTCTTCTCTGAAAAAGATTTCGAAGAAGACCAGAAGGATAAAGACTGGTTATCGAAGCAATAAAAAGCGCAAAGAAAGTACAAAAGAAAGCGCAAGGAAAGCGCCCATCATAAAAAAGGAGCTTAAGTCCAAAAAGCTTAAGCCCCTTTTTTATTATCTAGCCATTTGCGTTTCGCGTTTCAGCTTTTCGCGTTCAGCAAAAAAGAAGCCAGTCCCCCGCCTGCCCCCCGTTCCAGGCGATTCTATCGTCTGTCCCCCCAGCAGTCAGTAGCCTTCATTTTTACCTTTTATACCCCGCCAGCTTTTTCAGGCAGTATTCCTTAAAGTCATTCCAATGGTAATAAGGTGCCACATCGCTCTTGATAGGCAAAGTAGCCTCATCTTCATTCAAAAGCACCTTCACCAGCACATCATTCGCCTTGTTTCTATAAAAAACAAACTGCAAATTCGTAGCCATCGGAGTAATCTTATAATCCCACCATTGAGAAGCAATCTTCTCCGGATCCTTAATCTCTTCGCCATATCCATTCAAATCCAGCAAACAGGTAAGCGGAGTAACCATCGTATCGTGTCCATATCTCAATGTAGCTCCCGGATGCGGCAAGGCGATGCAGCTATCTGCCTTCTGGATGATATTCCTCAAGAGATTGCGCTGGGAGAATGGCTGCACATTGCCCGTATAAGGCGAGTTGCCGTAAGCCATCTGCCACCAGATGTTGGCATTCAGCCAGTTCTGATACAGTTCCTCCTCAGTAAAGAGGTCATAGAGCGAAACCTTGCCTCTCAATTCCGTGCCTTGGATTGAGCTTGCCATCTCATAGAGTCTTCTGTTCAGGTCACTCTGGTTGATATTCTGCTTTACCCAGGCAGGGTCGTTGAACAGTTCCTGCATCACACGGCTATAGCTAACGTGCTTCTGTGCAAATTCCTGCTGTGCCACCTTGATACCCACGCTGTTCTTCAAGCTATCCAGGTATCTGTCGCCCTGGTTCATGTAATACATATCATGCTCGCTGGCATCATGGAAGATATGAAGTTTCGGATTGATACGCAGCATCTGCTGCAAACCGTTCTCCATAGAGAGGATGCATCGGATTACCAAAGTACTTCGGGCTTCGATATTCGTATTACCGGCAAAAATCTCAGGGAATCGCTCCATCATTCTTCTGGTAATACCCTGATGCTGGAGAGCTCCGAGCGGAGTCAGTTCGCCATCGCGCCCCTTCGCCTCCTCACGAATCATCTTCACCTTAGCCAGCGTTTCCTCGCCCTTAGCTGTCAGTTTGCCCTCCTGCTTCGCTTTGAGCAGAGAGAAATAAGGCACATCATAAGCCTGTTTGCCAATCATATAGCGGGAACCATGCCGACCATAATGGCTCAGATAGAAAGGCTTATAACCTTTAGGAGCCGCAGTCAACTGCTTCTGAGGACCACGATAAGCTACATAGTTACTACCCGAAAGCGTAATATCCCGCTTGAAATCCTCTTGCGGAGTCTGTGCTGTCAGAGGCATCGCCAATGTAAGAGATGCCAACAATAATAGATTCTTTGTATTCATTGTTATCATATAATTTTGTTTGGGAAACATACAGTCTCATTTAATTCCAATTCATCAGTTTTCTCAGGAACGGAAGCAATTCTGCTGCCATCTTCCGATGCTGCAACATACTAGGATGCCAGCTGGCGCCATAGCCTAAATCTCCTTTCTGGAAACTGAAATCGAAACGGTAAATGTTCTTATCAGTTTTATTGGCATCTGCACAGATTCTATCAAGCACTGTTCGCTGCTTGCTACTCTCCTTCTCGCCGAGCATCGGACCTGTCAACATCACAATCTTTGCATGAGGATACTTGCTACGTACCGTTTTAAGAAACATGCGATAATTCTTCTCGTAGAGTTGAATATCATAATTCTTGGTAGAAAGATCGTTCGTACCCAGATTGATGCAGACTAACTGAGGCTGATACTTGGCAAAATCCCATTTTTCATCATGCTGGTCAAATAAGGTGTATTCATATTGCCAAGGCATGTTATCGGCATCACCCGTCTTCGGACCATTATAATTACGATATACACCGATACCACTACGGGAGATAGAAGTATGCTGAGCCTTCAGACTGTCACTTACGATATTGGCATAAGTAAGCCAATGGTTCTCCGTTTCATCTTCAAAAGGATCAGACATGTTGATACTTTCTACGCCATAACCGCAGGTGATTGAATTTCCGATAAATTCAATCTTCCGTTCCGGGAGAGCCGGAGCCTCAACGAGCTGACATCCCTTATCAAGAACGAATCCCCTGAATTCCGGTTTGCGGAACAAGCCTTCTATCACATACATCACCCTAGCATGATGCACCCCCTTTGGCAAAGCCGCAGCCAGGGTTACAACCGAATCGCGTTCGGCATTAAAGGCCACTTTGAAAGGTTCGCAACCATCAATCTGTGCCATGAAATATCCAGTCTTCGGGCGACACAGCATTTTCAGAGAAGAACCTTGAAAACTAGCCTCAATCGTAGTTCCCGGATAATTGAAACTGGCTACATCAGGATTCTTAGCAAAGCTCACACGCCCAACATACTGAATCATCGGATGAGAAGCCTTTACGATCTCTCCCTCAATAGGAAGAGTAGTTGATTTCTTCACATTTCCAGCCATCATCGTGGAAGAAACCATCAATGTAGCCAGCATCATAACCCATACTTTTTTCATATTCCTGTTATTATAGTTTTTATCTGTCCTTACCATTCAGCCTTCATTTTTGCAAAGTAAAGACAAAACAGTATCTGTTTGCAAAATTACCATTATTTCTCGTAAAAAGCAAGTAAAACCATCATTTTTTTCATTTTTATTCTTTTTATTCAAATTATTATTGTATCTTTGCACCCAAGAATGCGCTTGTGGCGAAATTGGTAGACGCGCTAGACTTAGGATCTAGTGGTTCAGGCCGTGTAGGTTCGAGTCCTATCAGGCGCACCGAAGAAAATCCTAACTGCCTGATAATAAGCGGTTAGGATTTTTCGTTTCTAGAAATTGCCAACATTTTGGCAACATAATTCCAAACTAAATTGAATCGGTTGGCAAAAGCAAGGCTTCATTTTACATACTTTCACACTATTTCTTGCGATTACACTCACCATAATTTGAGTAAAAGAAAGAACTAACTATTAGGCATATTAGCATTATCAGTAACTTATCATTTACGCTCTACCCTCTTCATTGCTTTCATGCCATAGTTAGGCGAACCATCCATCAAGCCTGTACAACTAATATTTAGTTTATCCCCATACATAGAGTTTTTCGCCCAAAACTGAAAAAATCACAAAGAAAATACATTTTCCTCCTGAATATATACCCTATTTCCAAAGAAAAATGCTATCTTTGTAGCTGTTTTAATATAAATGTGTCCTAAGACAATGCCTTACTTTTTAAGTAGGCTCATTTAAGAACAATAAAGAAGGAAACAATGGAAAAATATATAGAGATATTCAACAAGCTTTGGGAACACTCAGAGAATGAGGTTGTCGAGTTTAAGAAAGCAGAGACCAACTTTGATATCGATGAGTTGGGCAAATACTTCTCCGCTCTTAGCAATGAAGCAAACTTACGTGACCATGAGTTTGCTTGGATTGTATTTGGCGTTTGGGACAAAAAACATCAGATTATCGGTACAACATTCAAGGATGGTGAAGTTGCACTCAACCGTTTGAAGCAAGATATGTCTCAACATACCACAGACAACCTCATCTTTAGGGATATTGTTCCTATTGAGGTTGAAGGTAAGCGTGTTTTGCTTTTCCAGGTTCCTGCATCACCACGAAATATCGTAATGCACTGGAAAGGTGTAGCTTATGGTCGTGATGGCGAAAGTCTGAAACCACTAAACCAAGCAAAACAAGATACTATCCGCCAACAGCCACCAATACCAGATTGGACTGCTCAGCTCGTACCAAATGCCACGATCAATGACTTGGATGAACTAGCCGTAGCTACAGCTAAAGTCATGTTCAAAAAAGTTCGTTCGTCAAGTATTCCTGCCGAAGAAATAGATGCGTGGAGTACAGAAGAGTTCTTGGCTAATAGTATGATGATGAGAGAAGGGAAGCTCACTCGTGCTGCCATTCTACTATTGGGCAAACCCCTTTCTATTCAAAAGATTCATCCTGCCGTAGCACAAATCACTTGGACATGGGAAGATGAAGAAGGCATCGTACAAGATTATGAGCATTTTACAATACCTTTCATCTTGACCGTAGATAAGGTGTTGAGCAAAATACGTAACAAGACTATGCGTGAGTTGCCAGGTGGAACCCTGTTCCCTGACACCATGAAACAGTATGATGAATACACCATACGAGAGGCATTACATAACGCCATCGCACATCAGGATTACACCTTACAGCAGCGAATTGTTTTTGTAGAAGGTCCTAGTACCTTATATTATGGCAATGGTGGCAGTTTCATACCAGGAACAATAGAAAATGCCCTGGAGCATAAAGGACCTCAATTTCATTATCGTAACGATTGTCTTTGCAAGGGCATGGTCAATTTCAATATGATTGATACAGTAGGACGTGGTATCAAGAAGATCTACACAGAGCAACGCAACCGATTCTTTCCAATGCCAGATTACGACATCGACAACGAACATCGTACTGTTGGCGTAACTATCTATGGCAAAATGATCGATGAGAAATATACCAACTTGCTAAAGAGCAACCAGTCTTTGTCACTAAAGGAATGCCTTTGGCTAGATGCCGTACAAAAGCATCATCCTATCACAAAAGAAGCAGCCAAGCTACTATTTGATAAAGGTTTGATTGAAGGACGTGCTCCACATTATACCATATCATTAAAAATAGCCAAACTGACAAACCAGATTGGTCACTACACAAAAGAGAAAGGACTTGCAGAAAAAAGTATCCAAAAGCTATTATTGCAATTGGCACATAATGCAGGAAAAATGGGATTTTGGCGCAGAGATGCATTCGAAAGTCTTCAGCATGTTTTTCCTGCAAATAATAGCCATGATGAAAAATTACGAAGAATAGGTCGCCTACTAATTAATATGGCAAAAGATGGCCTGCTAACAAAATCACCCAATGGTAAAAAATGGATTATAAGCCAAAAAGGTGAAGAAGAATTTGGAGCATAAGAGCTATCATATTTCAATCGTTATTGCAGTCGTTTGCGGTCGTTTACGGTCGTTTTTGCGGTCGTTTGCGGTCGTTTACGGTCGTTTTTGTGGTCGTTTGTGGTCGTTTGCGGTCATTTGCGGTCGTTTACGGTCGTTTTTGCGGTCGTTTGCGGTCGTTTACGGTCGTTTTTGTGGTCGTTTGTGGTCGTTTGCGGTCATTTGTGGTCGTTTGCGGTCGTTTGCGGTCGTTTGTGGTCGTTTGCGGTCGTTAATTCGGCTATTTGAGATCGTTACTTGGGCATAACTCATGTAACCAGCATGTAACTGAGCAACTCGAAATAGCCCTTAATCAATGCAAAAGCCCTTTAAAACGGTGCCTGACGCATGTAACTGGCATGTAACTGGATAAAAAAAAAGAGAGTGTGTCATAAGTCCATGACGCACCCTCATCAACTTAAATTAACGTGACTCAGTCTATCCTTCTCCTAAACAGAGAGATACCTACATCATCCCTTCCAGTTTTTCCTGTGCCTCGCGCATATCTTTTTCAAAATTCACATGGTCTAGAAGGAATTCCGTTCTACCTTGAGAAAGAAGAAGATAGAGCTGCGGATTCATGCCCTCTACATACTGGGCGATGGCATACTCTATATCATCACGCTGCATAGGATTGGTGGAAAATTCAAAAACCCTGAGCTTCTGATGAATAAAACAATATGCCGACTCTATACTATCTCTGGTGATGCCCCCTGCCAAGAGAGCATCACCATTATTATTCTGATTCATTCTGAATATCCTTTCTATTTCACGCCCTTCATCGACAAGGCGATGCGCTTGCGCTTCAAATCTACTTCTGCCACTCTCACCATCACATGCTCATGAAGTTTTACCACCTCAGAAGGATCCTGAATGTAACGGTTTGACATCTGGGATACATGAACCAGACCATCGTTGTGGACACCTATATCTACAAAGGCACCAAACTTGGTAATGTTGGTAACAATGCCCGGCACAACCATGCCCACCTGCAAATCCTCTATCTCCTTGATGTTGGCATCAAACTCAAACTTCTCCACTTCACCACGAGGATCCAAGCCCGGCTTGTCAAGCTCAGCCATGATATCGGTCAAAGTAGGCATACCCACCTCGGCACTCACATATTTTCTGATATCAATCTTCTTCTGCAGCGCCTTGTCTTCTACCAGCTGCTTCACCGTTACGCCCTGATCTTTTGCCATCTGCTCTACCAGCGCATAGCGCTCCGGATGAACGGCACTGTTATCCAAAGGATTCTTAGCGCCTGGAATGCGGAGGAAGCCGGCACACTGCTCAAAGGCCGAAGGACCCAGACGTGGCACCTTCTTCAACTGGGCACGGGAAGCGAAGGCTCCATTCTCGCGGCGATATTCCACGATATTCTTGGCAAGCGTAGGTCCCAAACCGCTCACATAGGTCAGCAGATGCTGCGATGCGGTATTCAGGTTGACACCCACCGAGTTCACGCAACTCATCACCACCGTATCCAGACTCTTCTTCAGCTGAGTCTGGTCCACATCATGCTGATACTGTCCCACACCGATGCTCTTCGGATCAATCTTCACCAACTCAGCAAGCGGATCCATCAGTCTTCGTCCGATGCTCACAGCACCACGCACGGTAACATCCTCATCGGGGAACTCATCTCTTGCAATCTTCGAAGCCGAATAGATAGAAGCGCCATCCTCGCTCACCACATAGATATCTACAGGATGAACGAAATCGATGCTATGCAGCCAGTCGCTGGTTTCGCGACTTGCCGTACCGTTACCTACAGCCATTGCCTCCACCTGATACATCTTTACCATGCGCTGGATGGCAGCCGTAGCCTCGCTCTTCCTGTTGCGGGGAGGATGAGGATAAACAATTTCATGATGAATCAGATTGCCCTGCGCATCGAGACAGCAAGTCTTGCAACCATTGGCAAAACCTGGGTCAACCGCCATCACGCGTTTCTGTCCGAGAGGAGCCGCCAACAGAAGCTGGCGCAGGTTTTCGGCGAAGACCACAATAGCCTCCTCATCCGCCTTCTGCTTGCTGAGCGCAGCAAATTCGGTTTCAATGCTAGGCTTCAGCAGTCGCTTGAAGGCATCATCCACCGCTTCACCCACCAGCGTCTGGCACTCACCGAAACCATGTACATAGTGGCGCTTCAGTTTATCCTGACACTGCTCATCATCAGCCGAGATGCTGACGCGCAAGAATCCTGCCGCCTCGCCTCTACGCATAGCCAGCAGTCGGTGCGAAGAACATTTCTTCAATGGTTCTGAGAAATCGAAATAGTCGGAGAAGCGCTGCGCCTCTTCCTCATCCTTCTTCTTGGCAACCACCTTAGAAGTGATGATGGCACCGCGTCTGAACTCACCGCGAATCTGATTGCGACTCTGCTCATTTTCGCTTACGGTTTCGGCGATGATGTCCTTGGCTCCCTGAAGTGCAGCCTCCACATCCTTCACCTTATCGCCCACAAACTTCCTGGCAGCCTGCTCTGGATTGCGTTCACGCTGAAAGAGGAGCAGTTGTGCCAGAGGCTCCAAACCTGCCTCACGTGCTATCTGTGCACGGGTGCGACGCTTAGGCTTATAAGGAAGATAGATATCTTCCAGTTCGGTGGCATCCCAGCACTGTTCGATGCGTTTTTTCAGTTCATCCGAGAGTTTTCCCTGTTCCTCGATGGTTTTGAGGATAGTCTCTTTTCTCTTCGCCATCTCAGAGAGTTTCTCGTTAGCCTGTGCGATGGCTTCAATGTTTACCTCGTCCATATTACCGGTTTTCTCCTTGCGGTATCGCGAGATAAACGGAATGGTGCAGCCCTCTTCGAGCAGCGCCAGAGTATTTTCTACAGCCTGCTCCTTCAGATTGAGCTGGGCTGCTATCAGCTTTGTAAATTGATTCATTTATGATATTAATAAAAAAAGATTCAAACTGTTTGTTCATGCAAAGATAGAGAAAAAAGTTGGTTTGCCCAAATATTCCCTCATATTATTTGGCGGTTTCACTAAAAAATCGTAGCTTTGCAGCAGAAATAGCTTTAGATACATTCAGCACGCCTGATTTTCTTGATTTACATCAACAATACGGCTTGTTTTGCAAGAAAAACTGATAAATAGTTTTGAGTTTTAAGTTATTTCCTATATCTTTGCGCCGAATTAGAGAGTGTAGAGCATGTCTGGGATGTGCTTTGCTATCATAAATAAAGGGGCTGAAAAGCTACCTGATTTATAAAAGAAAGTAATAATTAAAAGAAAAGATTGATTATGAAGAAGATTATGTTGAGCCTTGCTATGGCTCTCGTTTCAGTTTGCGCTAGCGCACAGGTTTACATCGGTGGTACAGCTGGTATTTCCAGCAACAAGATCGGTGATGGTGACAGCAAGACAGCTTACACCTTGATGCCTGAGATTGGTTACCAATTCAACAACAAGTGGGAAGCAGGTCTTGAGATCGGTATCAAGAAGGGCGATGTTTGCGAACTCAGAGCAGTACCAGAAGCAACAACATTCATTGTAGCTCCTTACGTACGTTATACAGCCGTAGAAACCAAGTTGGTTAACCTCTTCGTTGAGGGTACAATCGGTTACGGCAGCGTCAGCAAGGGCGGTGGCGATTCTTACGAGGTAGGCATCAAGCCAGGTTTGGCTGTTAAGCTTTCAGACCACGTAAACTTCATCACAAAGGTAGGTTTCCTCGGTTACAGAGGTTATTCTCCTGACCATGGTGACAACTGGTCAACATTCGGACTTAACGTAGATGCGAGCAACATTTCATTTGGTGCTATCTACAAGTTCTAATCTTAGGGTGCTCATTTACTCATAAGCAATAATATCAGGGGCGCAAGCGATTCCTTTTCTGGAAACAGCTTGCGCCCCATTTTTTATCTGCAAGCGAACACGCTTTTACTCTTCACTCTTCACCTTTCCTTCGGAAACCCCTGTGTTTATCGGCATTCCGAGGGGTGAAGAGTTTGCAGCGACTCTTCACCCACTCTTCACCACTCTTCACCGATTCCAAAGACCAACAGGCGTAAATTGCAGCGCAAGACCGCTAGGTGTTAAGGAGAGATGCAAGACCGCCAAGCGTCTCTAAGGAGGGTGTGTCATAAGTCTGAATAACAGTTGGCGCATAACAGTTGACCATCGCATGCACATCACCTGTTGTGCGACCGAAGATACTGGCTGTTTCAACAACATATCCTAACTCTTCCTACAACAAGAAGAGGGTGAATCATAAACTTATGACACACCCTCCGCCGAACCAGCCAGGGTGAAGAGTGGTGAAGAGTGGGTGAAGAGTGTCCAAGAACTCTTCACCCCTCGAAACGCCCATAAACACTGGGGATTCCGAAGGAAAGGTGAAGAGTGAAGAGTATTTCCTTATCCCTTACTTACAACATTTTTACAGGCATTTACGCTGACTGTTGCAGTAGAACAGCCAACTAGCGAGCGTACGGCTAGTCAGCTGTTCTTCATTCGCCAGTACACTATTTCCGATTAACAGCCAACTTATTCCTCGGCAAAATATTCTTCCATAACTAGACAATAAACGCTACATACTGATAAAAATCTCTGGCAATTATTAGAAATAAGGGTAAAGGAACAAGAACAGATTATAAAAACACTTTTACAGCAGAAAAATGCGTATTTACGCAAAAATCTTTTGTAAATTCATCAAAAAAGCGTATCTTTGCAGCAGAAAAATGCGTATTTACGCAAAAATCTAACGTAAAATTAAATCAATATATTTAGATAGATTATGATCATCGAACGCAAAAGATACATACAGCAACTGCTCAATAGCAGACACAATGGACTGGTAAAAATCATCACCGGTATTAGAAGATGCGGAAAGTCTTTCCTGCTATTCAACTTATTCAAGAGACAACTCAAACTAGATGGTGTAGACAAAGAGCACATCATAGAAATGGCTTTTGATGACTTTGGCAATAAGGTATATCGCGACCCTGATAAGTTCTACCAGTATGTAAAGAGCCTCATCAAGGACGGTAGGATGTACTATATCCTTTTGGACGAGGTGCAGATGCTGAAAGATTTTGAGGATGTTCTGAATGGATTGCTCCATATCCCCAATGCTGACGTATATGTTACAGGCAGCAACGCCAAGTTCTTGTCAAAGGACATCATTACCGAGTTCAGAGGTCGAGGCTACCAGATTCATATTTCACCACTCAGTTTCTCCGAATTCATGTCTGTCTACCAAGGCAGCCAAGAGAGCGGTTGGGTAGAATATCTACAATATGGCGGACTGCCACCTGTCATCCTACAACCTACAGATGAAGATAAGATTAGGGTACTTAAAGACCTTTGGCAAGAAACTTACTTGATTGACATTCTTAACAGAAATCGCATCAAGAACAATGCTGAGCTAGAAGAACTTCTCTGTATGTTATCATCTGGCATAGGAGGACTGGTAAATCCTCAAAAACTATCGAATACATTCAAGACCAACAAAAATATATCCATTGGCTCTACCACTCTGAAAACATACATCGATTATTGCTCAGATGCCTTTCTTATAGAGGAAGCCAAGAGATACGACGTGAAGGGAAGAAAATATATCGGTACTCCTATGAAGTATTACTTCACCGACTTAGGACTGCGCAATGCACTCATCAATTTTCGCCAAATAGAGAAGACCCATCTCATGGAGAATGCGATATATTGCGAGCTGAGAAGACAGGGATTCTATGTGGATGTAGGCGTGGTAACAGTGAATGGAAAAGACGAAAACGGCACTAGTTATCGCAAACAACTAGAGGTAGACTTCGTGTGCAACAAGGGCAGTCGCCGATGCTATATCCAGTCGGTCCTCAGCCTGCCATCGCAAGACAAGATAGAGCAAGAAATCAACTCATTGCGCCGCATAGATGATGGTTTCGAGCGAATCGTCATTGTGGGCGAAAGCCTCATCAGCAACCGTGATGCAAATGGTATACTCTTCATGAGCATCTATGATTTCATGCTGAATGACTTATAATCAACGATAAATAAGGGGCGTGCTTAAATGAGCACGCCCCCAGACGAGAGATTTTATGTATTCTTTTCACAAAGAATCCTATTTAAACATTATGTATATAATTTTATTTCATGATGGATGAACTCTAAAAAAGAGATTCTGGCATACTAGTTGTCAAGACAAACCAGTTATTTGGATTACTCTCATCAGTCAACTTTATAGAAGAAGGCTGTTTCGTTGTACCTTCCAGCAACTCGATTTTATAAGTCTTGGCCACGCCGGCTGTATGATTTCCTGTATCACCAGTCAGTGCATAAATCATATACATCTGTCCCCAGTTATAAAAATACTGGCCATTCAAGCCAAACTTGCCAGGACAAGCAAATGAGATATGATTATCGTCAACGATAGTAGGAGTAATGTCTATGAACGAACCATAGCCTGCCACATTGAACAAGATTCCCCAATGTCCTGCATATCCATCAAACGTAGAAGTGGTAAAAACAGCATAATTGCAAGGAGAATAATGCTTAGAGACCTCCTCATTACCAGCATTCCAATATGTCTGAGTATAGCTACCCATATTAGCTACAGAGAAGAACCAGTCTCCACTGATAACCTGCTCGCTGATAGGAGGAACAACACCTAACATCTTTACAGCGGCATCTGTGGATTCAAACTCATAGTTATCGCCTCCCTTGTAATTAAATCCCTTGATACTAATACCATTAAGAGTTATTGGCTTATAAAACTCAATACCCTTGTCTGTTACGATATAAGGAATCGTGGTAGAGCCATCCTCGGCATTAGAACTAGTGAAAGTTATGGTACGATAGCTTGTTGTTGCCACATATTTAACATCATTCACCTCGCAAGTATATTTAGGGAACTGCATCTCCTGCTCCACATCATCTATCTGATTAATGGTCTCAGTCCAATCGGCATCCTTCGCCATAGGAGTCATCACTATTTTTGTACCACGCTTCTTACCAAGCATGACAACAGAATCAGCAGTGGCGGTAAGCACCCGGAATTCCAAGTCACCTTCCATTCCCTTACCATTATTACCAATACCAGCAGGGTTAGCTGGATCGGAGAAGAAATGAATCACCTTATTATACTCATCAAAAGACAGAACGATACTAGCACTCTGCTCCAATTTATAATGTGATGTGGCTTTCGTATCTGCACCCAAAGCATCACTCATGGCAGTAACCTTTCCATCTGTTCCAAATTTCAACAACAGATTATATCCACCATACTTGGTATTAGCCTTAGGATAATATTTCATCAGCCATCCATTCTCTGCAGAAGTAAGAACCGTCTTATACTCTGCAATTGCATCATTCACTCGCTCTGCAGAAGACTTGTCGAACACTTCATCTATGTCGTTGGAACAAGATGTGAAAGACAAGACCGCAATCAGCGCAAATAATATGTTATATATTTTTTTCATATCCGTCTTACTTTAATGTTTCTAAATCCATTTCCTTTACTTCTGCTGTACGACGCAAGATGACTTCACGAAGCTTGGTAATATCCATGCCCCAAGTGTTGGCAAAGTATTCCTTGAGAATGTTAAATTTCTGAATAATAGCTTTATAGCCACTTGCATCCTTCACTATAGGATTGCCGTTTGCATCAAGCACATACTCGCCTTTTTCATCTGTTTCGTATACAATACCTGCACGCAGTATTTTTTGCCATGCTGCTTCTGAATGGGTTACATATTGTGCAAAAATCTCAGCAAAGTCCTCATTATACTCACCGCTGGCATAACCGGATACAAATCCCATGGATGGAGCTTCTTTATCCTCTACATTCACCCAACCTGAAGTCTGATACTTGCCGGCAGAAACTGTCTGGAACTCAGTAGAATAATTCTTTTTCTGAGTCAGAATATGGCAGAACTCATGATTCATTGTATGGAAGAACCAGTAATTCAGATCGTATGTACCTTTTTTCTTGTCAACGAAAGGATTTTCTGAATCTATGACTGGATTATCAACATCGATAATATTTACATTATACAAAGTTACTTTCAAGCCACCCTCAGCAGTACCCATCACAATAGAAGACTGAGAATCATAAGCTGCTGAGCCAACCAACTGCATCACACGAGGAGAATAGGTCCTCATAAACTGATCGCCCATCACTTTCTTATAAGCATCCAGCCAAATATGCTTGACCATAATAGCCAATGCCTTAGACTTATTAAAATCGGCAGGTGCAAGATTATACTTGTTGTCCGTCTCCTTGTCACTATATCGATAGTTAAAGCGGATATTATAGGTATCCACATAGTTGGTCTTGAGCCACTTGTCAAAGTCATTCTGCTCTTCCTTATTCTGCGTATCGAAAATACTCTTAGAATCAAGACTATCGTCTGAGCAGGCAGCAAACAGAGAGACTGACGCTATCAGTATGAATAATTTTATATATTTCATAGTTTACTCATTTTTTATTTGTTAGACTCTTCTCTTGGATTTGCAGGTAATCCTGCCTCAATTACATCATCTGGCAATTGAATCGCACCTCGCAAGTCACCAGCCTTGAATACAACAGGAGCCTCTTCGTCTATATCATGACTGAACTCAATGCCATAGCGCTTGATGTCAAGGAAACGAAGACCTTGATACAGGGTCTCCAGTCGACGCATCTGTAAGATGAATTGCAAAATATCCTCTTGGGTACCAGCCTCAACCGTGAATCCCTGTGGATGGAATGTCTTACGAATGCTATGCTCCAAATTGGATTTTGGTGTAACAGGTGCATACGGCAAGCTTTCGATAAAAGTCTTGATACTTTCAACTGTCATTGTTGGGCGTTTTGCCGTACCATTCGCAGTCATAGTATGCGACACAATCCAAGTATTGATATCTTTCACCGCATTATCATAATCCTTCTTCATGGCATAAGCCTCGGCACGACAAAGAAGCGTTTCATCTGTAGTAAACACTGCATCTACAATATGAGTATATCCAGTTTGAGCCACCTTATCAGCAAATTCAAAATGTTCAAACATCTTTGGGAAGATAAGAATACGGCTATTGCCAAACAGCAAGGTTGACTGATAGAGAGTATTGTTCCTGGATCCACTTCCCCATGGCATCTTAGCCCAAATTGTTTCATACAGACCTACATTTTGATTATGACAAAAACGCGCTTCATTACCACTGACATTTCTACCGATTTTACTACCTGCCGTCATCAACAAGAGATTGGCGTTCTCTGATGAAGAAATATACAGATTCTCCATATCCTCAGAATTAGACAAAGACATGAAAGGCACATAGTTGCGCAATCCAGAGGCAGGATTTGCTCCAAGCACCTTGTCAGCATATTTTATCACTTTGTCATAGTTCATATAGTACAGGTTGAAACGAGCAGCAAAAGCATACGCAGCCTTCTGATTGAAATGATACTTAGGCTGGGTATAGATATCATCGCTTACATCAGGCAAGGCAGCCTCAATATCTGCATCAATCTGCTCATAAAGTTGCTTCAGTGTACCACGCTTATAATCAGGACTTACAGTTGTCTCAGGCTTTTTTGGATAAGGAAGTCCCATGCACTTCTCTGCATTATCTGGATTATAAGTCATACAGAAAGTTGTAGCAAGACGATACATGCTATAGGCACGACAGAGCAAAGCCTCAGCTCTCTGCCCCTTTAACGATGCAGGATTTCCCATCTCATCGATGGAAGCCAAAGCCTGGTTGGCTGCAGCAATCGCTGAATAATAACCATTCCACAAACTCTTTGGGCAATCATTGGTTTGAGCTGTAATTGGCTGAAAACGATATATCTGCTCTATTTCCTGATTGGTACTATACTGCTTTCCGTTGTCTGCATAATTATCTGAGCTCCATTCCAATATCTGATTGCTGCTTGCAGTTGGGTAAGCAGACACAAGCAGAGAGGTCACCTTTTCCTCGGTATTTACCTCGGCACGATCATCTGGCAACTTGTCCAGGAAGCTGTCGCATGATGTGACCAATGACAATGCCGCAAAAGCCACCGATGCTATATATAATTTGTTCTTTTTCATAATTATCTCTCTTTCTTTAAAGTCCGACTCTTAATGTCAATGTAAACTGACGTGGCATTGGGGTTGCCACACCACCAGTGTTGAAAAACTCAGGATCCTGTCCGTGCAACTTCTTGTCTGAATAAATCAAGAACAAGTTAGTAGCCTGAAGTTTCAAATTTACGCTGTTCAAGCGAAGGGCCTGAATCCACTTGCCTGGGAAATCATAAGCCAAAGAAATCTCCTTCATGCGAATGAAATCACCCTTAGCTACGCGAGCCGTAGAATAGTTATATGCATTATAAAGATAACCAATATAATTGTCATTCTGCTTCATACGCTGGTCTGCTATGACTGGCACGTCAGTATAAGCCTCATCACCGGCTTGGGTCCAACGATTTATAAATTCCTTTGGCATGGCAGTCATGTCTGAGTAAGAAGAACTGAAGGCAGGATCAAGACGAACCTTATTACCTGCTGCGTATGTAATGAACACATTCAGTTTTAATCCCTTATAAGAGAAGGTATTACCGAAACTACCATTAACAGTTGGATCTGTTGGGCCTTCATACTTCAGGTAGTCTGTTGTAGTTGACTGGAAGTAGAGATCGCCTCCATAGCTTGTCTCCTCACCATTCTGATTCACAACGATAGGCAGACCTTTATTGTTCAATCCCTTGAAATCAATAGAGAACAAAGAGCGAACAGGATAGCCGTTCATTGTGAAACCGTTACCTGTAATCATCTGCATGATGTTAGCACGTGAATCCAAGTCGGTTACTGTATTCTTTGAGTGAGAGAAAATGAAGTCGGTACTCCATTTAAAATCCTTGGTCTCGATGTTACGGGTGGAAATAGTCAACTCCTCACCATGTGAACGCATACTTGCCACATTGGCATATTTATAGATCTCACCACCAATACCCATGGTACGCTTAGGACCAATCAAATCGTAGTTGTTGCGGCGATACCAATCGAAAGTCACATTAATGCGGTTATTCAAAAAGCCCATATCCAAACCGAGGTTCAACTCATGCTTCTTTTCATAGGTCAAATCATCATTACCCAAGCGATAAATCTCAAGTCCAGTCTCCTTGTCACCGGCAAATGGACGCCAAGGGTTGTAACTCTGTATCACTACCAACGAGTTAGAAACGGAAGCAGGACCTCGATCAGCTGTCAATGAATATGATGCTTTTAATGTAAGATGGGAAAGAACTGGATTTAACTTAGTAAACCAACTCTCCTCATGAGCATTCCATGCTCCAGACACGTTCCAAGTAGGCAACCAACGAGCTGAGCGACTCTTACCTAACTTATTGGAACCCTCATAGCGAACGGTACCATTAATTGTGTAGCGCCCCTTATAAGAATAGGTGGCAGTACCGAAGAAAGAAGCCTCACGCTGATATGAATTATCCAAACTGTAATACTGACCATTCTCCTCCTCCAACTGCTTGAAGTAGTTATAGTTGAAAGCAGGGAGATAACCCATATCATACTGCATGCCAACGCCATTAAAATAAGAACGGCTTCGGTCGAGAGAATTGATTTCCAAACCACCGAATAAGTTCACAATATGATCTTTATTGTATACATCATTATAGCTAGCTGTGGCACGGAAGTCCCAGCTATTCATTTTGTATTTGGTCTCACGATAGAAACCACCTTTTTCCAAGACAGAGAATGGCAAAGAGTTTGCCTTGTCTGGATCGGTATACAGCCATGGGTTTGCATCACGCATCGTAGCATCATCCATCGCACGATAAGCCCAAGCCTGATTACTCTGGTCAGTAATGGTAGCGGCATTGGTCGTTGTAGAATACTTGTAAGCGCCCAATACTGCGAGTTCTACTTTAGAGATTGGCTTATATTTCAATTCGCCCTGGAATTTCATGTCAACCACATCCAAACTCAAATAGTTGTTTTCCAATTCACGGAAAATATTGAACGGAGCGTAGTTACGCACATAGAGTTCATTAGGATCCATGGTACGAGAAGTGTTCAACGCATAAGAATATGGGTTGATATCAAAATCACGAGACACCTCACCTGTCACATTATTTACAGACTGTGAAGTAGTACCAGGAGCGCGCTGCTTACGATAGGAAGCATTAGCTATGGCATTGAAAGACAATTTCTTCGAAATATTGTAAAGAGCATTTACATTGGCTGTATAACGCTGTACCTTGCTCTGCTTAGACCATCCTGGATCGTTCATCACACTGAAAGATGTATAATACTGAGCCTTATCAGTACCAGTAGACATGCTGACGGAATGATTTTGAGAAATACTATTACTGAAAAGCAAGTCAAACCAATCGGTATTTTGATATTCAGCCTTCTGGAGATAGCTATTCATCGCCTCCTCAGTATTAGCCAATCCAAAAGTTCCCGTCTTCGAATCATATGTATTCATCAGGTGATACATCTTGCCAAAGACGCCACTGTTAGAAGCACGATAACTCTTTTCAAAAGAAAAATAACCATCGTTGTACATCTCACGATATACACCCATCTGATCCTGAGAATTCATGATATTGAAATTGCGGTAGCTTGGCTTCAAACGCATAGTGAATTCACCAGTATAGCTGATACGGTTTGTACCAGCCTTACCTTTCTTGGTTGTAACGACAATGACACCAGCCATGGCACGTGCACCATAAATAGAGGTAGCAGAACCATCCTTCAAAATCTGGAAGCTTTCGATATCATCAGCATTCAAACCTGCAATAGCTGAAGATATAAGGGTTTCAGCGTTACCTGAAGACAAATCATCTGCATCGACCTCAGTTACATCCTCCATGATAACACCATCTACCACCCAAAGAGGTTTTGAACTACCATAAATAGAAGTAGCACCACGCACACGAATCTTTGGAGCTGTACCGAAAGTACCTGATACATTCTGCACAGACACACCGGCCGCTTTACCTTCCAAGGCACGACTGATGTCTGCGACACCATCCAACTTTGTCTTGTCGCCAGAAATTTTTGTAGTAGCACCTGTAAACAAACGCTTATCCATCTTCTGCATACCCGTTACAACCACCTCGCCCAAGCTCTTGCTATCTGCCTTCAGGCGGATAGTCATCTTGGCGGCTGGAGTCAAGGTCTGGCTCTGCATACCGATGTAGCTAACTACAAGTTTCTTACCAGCAGGTACCTCCAAAAAGAAGTGACCGTCAATATCGGTGACGGTACCTGTACGTGCCGCTCCGGCGACTACGACAGATGCACCGATGACAGGTTCACCATCTTCCTGAGAAACTACGGTACCTGTTACTTTCGTTTGAGCCAATGCCCCCCCCACATAAAAGGAAGAGATTGACTAACAAGAAAAGCAATCTTTTTTCCATAAAATCTTCTCTAAATTATTAAACAACTCTTATAACTTTATATATTTTTTTCTCTTCTTACATTTTTTAAGCCTCTCTCGTTGCTTTACGGGTGCAAAGATAAGAAAAAGAATTGAATTAATGCAAATTTCATCTATATTTTTATAGAAAAAAGTTAGTTTTTCTTGATTTTAATCAACATTTAGAAATATAATCTACACTTTTAGCAGAAAAAGGTCAGAAATAAGAGATTTAAGCAAAGTTTACGAAAAGAAAACAAAAATGTTCTAAAAGACAAGAAAGGCAAGATTTCTGTAGAACTCCATCCAGAAGTTTCTCAGAAACCTTGCCTTTCTTTACCTATATTTACTACGTAAGTATCTTTATCTGCCACCTGAGTATCTTTATTTACCGCTTAAATACTTTATTCAAAAAACATTATTATTTCTTAAGCGTAAATTCAAATTTCAAGCCGCCTTCCAGCTGATTGCTTACCCGGATAGTACCGCCATGCAGGAGAACGGCATTCTTGACGATGGCAAGACCCAAACCGGTGCCACCCATCTTGCGGCTGCGCCCCTTATCTACACGATAGAAACGCTCGAAAAGACGGGAGAGATGCTCGGTAGGAACTCCCTGACCGTTATCGCAGAAGATGAAATGCCACTTGTTGCCCTGCTCCATGGCACTCAACGTCATCTTACGTCCTTCGCCGGCATAAGCTATGGCATTGTCGGTAAGATTGCGGAACACACTATAGAGCAGACTGCGGTTGCCCTTCACGATAATATGCTGGTCGGGAAGAAGATTCTCGAAAGTCATCTGGTGCGACTCTCTTTCCAGCGCCGTCTCATGGGCTATTTCACTCACCATCTGCGTAATGTCTACCGCCTCGAAATCTATCATATCCGAACCGTCATCCAACCGGTTCAGGGTTGAGATGTCGCGGAGCAGAGAGGTGAGGCGTTCGCTCTGGGCATAACAGCGCTGCAAGAACTGCGACTTCATCTCTTCGTTGATATGCGGATTGTCGAGTATCGTTTCCAGATAACCCTGAATACTTGCCACAGGAGTCTTCAATTCGTGAGCGATATTCTGGGTAAGCTGCCGCTTCAGTACATCCTGTTCACGTCGGGTAGTCTGTATGCGCTTATACATCTTGATAATACGCTCGGCTATCTCGCCCAATTCATCGTTAGGGAACTTGGCAAGATCTTCCACCTCCAGACTCTCGTTGTGGTCTGCCTTATAAGCAAAGATGCTCAGTTTGGAAACATTCTTAGCCAGACGGTCCGTAAAACGGTAGAGCACGATGGTAAGCAGAATGACGGCTACGATGGCAAACCAGATGAAATGCTGGTCGGCCTGCAGCGATTTTGCCAAATCATTATTATAAGGTAGTGCCGTACGGATGATGAGCTTGCTTTCCGGAAAATAAGAAGCCACATAGAAATAATCATGCTTCAGGGTTTTCGACTGTCGCTCCACGCTTGAGCCTACCCTGTTTTTCAAGGCTTCTGCTATTTCCTCACGCTTGGCATGGTTGGCAAAATGTTCATAGTCGGAACTCATGTTGTCATAAATCACCTTACCGTTAGGGCGCACCAGCGTAACACGAAGATCCTTGCTTTCATGTTCGCGTACAAAAGCCTGCAACTTCTCATGAGCCACAGTCACATCCCTATTGTGGATGCTATCCTGCAGAATAATTCCTTCACCAGGAGAGAGCGCCAGATCTTCTGCCAGCAGTTCATTATAATTTTCCAGCTTGATAGTAAGCGTACCTATTTTATACTGTTTCTCTCGTGCCTGCTGGAACACGATAAAACTGACGGCGAACACAAGGAACACCGCCAGTACACTGAAGTACAACTTTCTACCTACACTATTTAACTTAAACATTTTAATTACGCATCAAAATAATAACCGAACCCCAGACGGGTAACGATGCACTTGGCAAACTTACCAATCTTCTTTCTCATACGGGTGATGTTGACATCCACCGTGCGGTCGAGTACCATCACATCCTTAGGCCATACCCGGTCGATAAGTTCCTGACGGGAGAACACCTTGCCGCGCTCTTCGAGGAAAAGACGCAGGAGTTCGAACTCGGTCTTGGTGAAAGGGATAGCCTCACCATCAATGCTCACCGTCTTCTTGTCCAGATTCAGCTGCAGTCCCTGATAGTTGATAATCTTCGATTCATCAGCATCGCCAGCCTGTTCAGCCGTACGGCGCAAGACGGCACGCACTCTGACCATCACCTCTCGGATAGAGAAAGGTTTCGAGATATAATCATCGGCACCGATATTGAATCCTGTCACCGTATCGTTTTCCGTATCACGGGCTGTAAGGAAGATGATTGGAACATTGGCAGTCATCGGATTGTCCTTCAACTGCTTAGCCAGCTGGAAGCCGCTCATTCCGCCCATCATAACATCCAGCAACAACAGGTCGAACGAAGCGATGTCCATCTCCAAAGCCTCTTCTGCCGAATTGGCTGTTTCTACCTCGTATCCTTCGGTTTCAAGATTGAACTTCAGGATTTCACACAAGTCTTGCTCGTCATCAACAACAAGTATTTTTTTCATATTCTCTTCCATATTTCATGTTATTTAAAATATCGCTGCAAAATTACGACTTTTCTTTCGTAATAAGCATTACATTTGATTACATTTTCGTGACATTTAGTACTTTAGAGAAAAAAAACATAAAAAAAAGGCCGTTTTGTTACACATTTTAACGTAGTGTTACCAAATTAGCTACATGTTTCTTTGCTAGTTAGAAACAGAAATACTACTTTTGTACCCGATATAACTATAAGTGAGCATATAACACAACTGAAAAAGTATGAAAGATAAAGTAAATGCAATTCCCTTAATCGGTGAAATCATCAAAGAGGAGTTAAACAAGCAAGGCAAGACCACGGTATGGCTTGCTGAGCAATTAGGCTGCCATCGTACTAATATATATAAGGTATATGGCAGAGCCACTATAGATACGGGTATGCTTTACCATATCTGTCAGTTGCTGAACATTGATTTGTTTAAGGTTTATTCAGACGCTTTGCGCAAACGCAAGAAAAAGAATCAAGATTTAAACTAAAAATAACTAAAACAATAAGACCTGAGGTTAATCACCTCAGGTCTTATTGTTTTTATGCCAATCGCTTTTCCAGGCGCTCGCGGATGGCAGCGATAAAGCCAGCTGAGTTTACAGCCTTAGCCTCAACACCTTCCATCAGGTTTACGAGATCCTTGGTAGCGATACCATCATTCAAAGTATCGAAACATGCAGCCTCCAGCTGGTCGCCAAAGTTCTGAAGTTCCTTGATGCCATCCAGTTCGCCACGCTTTCTCAACGCACCGCTCCATGCAAAGATGGTAGCCATAGGGTTGGTAGATGTATCCTCACCCTTCAGGTAGCGATAGTAGTGACGGGTTACGGTACCGTGGGCTGCCTCATACTCATACTTGCCGTCAGGAGAAACCAATACGGAAGTCATCATCGCCAGAGAACCGAAGGCTGTACTGAGCATATCGCTCATCACATCACCGTCATAGTTCTTGCAAGCCCAGATAAAGCCGCCCTTGCTGCGGATAACACGAGCCACTGCATCATCAATCAATGTATAGAAATACTCGATACCGAGTTCTGCAAACTTCTCTTTATAGTCGCTCTCATATACTTCCTCAAAGATTTTACGGAACTGGGCATCATAAGTCTTAGAGATGGTATCCTTGGTAGCAAACCAGAGATCCTGCTTGGTATCAATGGCAAACTTGAAGCAGCTGTGAGCAAAGCTGCGGATACTCTTATCAGTATTGTGCATGCCCTGGATAACGCCAGCACCATCGAAAGAATGAATTTCAATCTCCTGCTTCTTGCCGCTCTTACCCTCGAACACGAGTTTGGCTGTACCTGGCTCATCAGCACGAAGCTCCACGCTCTTGTATACATCGCCGTAAGCATGACGGGCGATGGTGATAGGCTTCTCCCAGTTCTTTACACATGGGTGGATGCTTGGGATGGTGATAGGAGCACGGAACACAGTACCATCCATGATGCTACGGATAGTTCCATTAGGGCTCTTCCACATTTTGTGGAGCTTATACTCGTCCATACGCTGTGCATTAGGAGTGATAGTAGCACACTTCACAGCCACACCATATTTCTTAGCCGCCTCAGCAGAGTCGATGGTTACCTGGTCGTTGGTCTGGTCGCGGTAAGGCAGACCGAGGTCATAATACTCAGACTTCAAATCAACGAAAGGAAGAATCAGTTCGTCCTTAATCATCTTCCAGAGAATTCTTGTCATCTCATCACCGTCCATCTCTACCAATGGAGTTGTCATCTTAATCTTTTCCATAACACAATATAATGTATAATTAATAATTTACAATGTACAATGATCAGGGCTACCAAATGGCCCCTTGATATTTTGCCTGCAAAATTAATAAAAATAATCAAGAAAAGAAAGGAAATTAAGAATAATTCTAGCAAAATGATAACAAAAAGCACTTTTTTACGTACTTAAAACATAAAACCTGTATATTTATACCGAAAAAGGCATCAATAAGCCCGAAAACTCATTGATGCCTCTACCTATTTACTTTTTTACCCTTTTACCTTTTTACCTTTAAATAGCCTTTTTACTTCTCCTCTGGAGCCTTATCAATCAAGTCCATAAACTGGTCGAGCTTAGGAGTGATGATAATCTGAGTACGGCGGTTGCGCTGCTTGCCTACCTCTGTATCGTTAGTTGTTACAGGGTTGTACTCACCACGGCCACCAGCAGTAAGACGCTTAGGATTTACACCGAAGTGATCCTGCAAGTACTGAACAACAGAAGCTGCACGCAGAGCAGAGAGGTCCCAGTTGTTACGGATGTTCTTCATCTTGGCACTTGTAGTGCTTACCGGTACGTTATCGGTATTACCCTCTACGAGCACATCGTAATCCTTGTAGTCTGTGATGATCTTAGCAATCTTGCTCAATGTTTCCTGAGCACGGCTGTTCACCTCATAGCTACCACTCTGATAGAGCATATTGTCAGCCAAAGAAATGTAAACTACACCCTTCAGAACCTGAACATCAACCTCCTTCATCTCTTCCTTGCTCAAAGAGCGGGTCAGGTTGTTGGTAAGAACCATGTTGAGCGAATCGCTCTTGCTCTTCACCTCAACCAGGTGGCGGATATACTGGTTGCTCTCGTTGATCTGGTCAACGAGTTTCTCAATGCTCACGTTGTTCTGGCTTGCATTGTTCAAACTCTTGTCAAGTGAGTTCTGTAACTTAGCGTAATCGCTCTTTGCAGTAGCGAGCTGCTCCTGAGCAGCAGCCAAACTAGCCTCAGTAGCTGCCAGTTTTTCCTTGGTAGCCTGATAGTTGCTTGACAATTCCTTATTCTCATTCTGGCAATTCTGAAGATCCTTCTTACTTGCACAGCTTGTAGCCATCAGAGCTACAGCCATCATTGCCATTACCATTAACTTTGTCTGTTTCATATTCTTACTAATTTAAATTTTCTTGTTATTATTAATTGATTATAGTATATCTTAACGTCGCTTTCTACCTTCTATTATATTAGAGTTCTCCCGGCTTTTATCCGTTATCCGGAAGCTTCTACATTTTAGGGCATTATAGAAGCTGATTCACTTCTTTCACTTGCAAAGTTACAGATAAGACTCGAATAAACAACATTTGTCAAATGCATTTAGACATTTTTAACCTCTAAATCTTTATTTATCACCTTTTTAACCAAAAAAGGCAACAGAAAGCACTTTTCTTATAACTAAACCGTCAAATGTAGCCTCTCAAGGTAAGAATAGCCCAAATCTCAACAAAAAAAACATAAAAAACAGTGTTTTATTTTGTAGTGTCTTGAAATTGCACTATCTTTGCACTCGAAAAGAAATAAATACATTAATAATATAAAAGAAAGCAAGTATGATTCTTTTTTTTAGAACTCCATCTAAGAGTGTGATTGCGACCGAGATTGACCACAAACCATCTCAGG